>NZ_BBRU01000561.1:0-3391 GCF_001431085.1 Candidatus Symbiothrix dinenymphae | reverse complement strand
ATGTTTCTACCCTTGTGCGGCTTTTTTTTTGCGTGGCGGTTGGCGTGTTTTCATGGATTTGAGATTTGGTTTTTTAAATTAAAATAATAAATAACGATTAAAAAAGAAAAGTTATGAACAAGAACAGTATTTTATTGAGTGCTATGGCACTTGGGCTATTGGTCAGCGCATCTGTGAGTGCGCAGGCGAAGAAGGCTGCAGCACCTGCAGCCCAGTATAGGGCTATCACGAGCCTTACGGGAAAAATTCCGGCAGCAACGCTTACCGTGAAAGTGAAAGCCGGTGAAACAGAGGTAGCGAGTGGTTCGCTTTCAAATGGCAATTTTACGCTTGCATTGCCGACAACGCTTAAGCCCGGACCCGACACATTCCTTGACCCCATCACAAGTTGGGCAAAGAGTGAGGACGTGAAAATCAGTGCTCCCACAGCCAAGTTTTGGCGGTATATGGCACCATTGCAGGTCTATCTTGGTGAAACTCTATTAGGTTCTGCCAGCTACACTGACAGTGGAGAGGAAATGGAAACTTCCCTCTATCTTGTGTATGTAGATAAGGATGTCACCATAAAAGGTTCAACGGAAGTGGGTAATTATGACCTGACTTTGAAAAAAGGATGGAACAAAGCTTACCAAAAGGGTTCAGCATTAAACACAACCACAGAACCAAAAGGTTTGAAGTGGGTTTTTACATCTAATAATTAAAAATTAGCGGCTAAAAAACTAAATCGAAAGAAATCCCTGCTGTGAGGCGGGGATTTTTCTTTGTAGCAGTAAATCAGGCACTACCCGCCGAATGCTTTGTTACAACAACTTTTTTCGCACCGAATTTAGAAATATTTTCATCGCCGCCGAATCTTTTTTCTCGATAATCGCCAGCAGATTTGCCAATTCCATACGAATTTGTGCCAACTGACCGGGTGTATGCGGGTTAAAAAGAATTTCTGTCAGCAAATAATCGTCCTCCGACAGCAAGCCATCGGCAATCGCCTTGTGCTTCTTAAACGTTGTGCCGGGCGCATCCTGATGCTTCATCACTGAGGCAAACACCAGCGTGGAGGCAAACGGGATGGACAGCGAATACGCCACCGTTTCGTCGTGCTCGTCAAAAGTGTAGTCAAAAATGTTCAGTTTCAGCGAGTTATACAAATCCCTGAAAAAGGCTTTGCCCAAATGCGATGATTCCGAAATGATAATCGCATTTTCGGACGAGAGATTGCCCAAATTGGCAAACGTGGGTCCAAACATCGGGTGGGTGGACACAAACGGTCGCCCAACCTCCGCATAAAACGCTTTCAATCCGGTCTTTACGGACGCAATGTCGGAAATGATGCACGTTTCAGGCACGTGGGGCAACACCTGCCGAAACGCCGCAATGGTATATTGCACCGTCACGGCATTGATAAGCACTTCCGGCTGAAACTCAGCGATTTCCGCAGGGTCGCTCATCCGAATGCAGTTGTAAGTGAACCGCAACCGCTTGGGGTCGTTATCAAAAATCGCCACCTCGTGGTCGCTGCTCAGCACATCGGCGAAGAAAGACCCCATCTTGCCTGCGCCCAAAATTTGTATTTTCATAAATCTGTGTTATATTTTTTCAAAAGCCATACTTTTGTTTTCATTGTTCTTTTCAAAGCAATTGTCGTAATGTTTCCGTATCAGGCAAAATATCGCGATATTGTTCGGGAAGTTCCGAAGCAAACTTGTAACTTGCCACGCCCATTGGCTTCGACATATCGCGAAACGCATATTCGACAATGCCCTGTTTTTGGGATTTGCAGAGAATGATGCCTATCGACGGTTTTTCGTGCGGCAAGCGAACAAAATCGTCCAATGCCGAAAGATAAAAGTTCATTTTCCCGAGATATTCCGGCTTGAAATCGCCGCGTTTCAGTTCGATAGCCACCAAACATTGCAATTGGCGGTTAAAGAACAGCAAATCAATGAAATACTCTTGTTCTTCCACGAGCAACCGGTATTGATTGCCAACAAACGAAAAATCTCTGCCCAACGCCATGATGAACTTTTTGATGTGCAGCATAATTTCACTTTCCAGCACGCGCTCGTCAGGCTCATCACCAGGGTCTTCGATATTGACAAAATTTAGTAGATATTCGCTTTTAAACGATAGCAATGCTTTTTGGCGAAGGTCTGCATCCGATATGGTGGTTTTAAAATTGTTGGGAACGGTGCCTTGTTTTGCAAACAGATTTGCTTTCAAATGGTATTGCAAAGTTCTATAACTCCAAAATTCGGAGGCACACCTTTCAATATAAAAAAGACGTTCGTCCAAGGATTGTGCTTTTGCCAAAATTTCACAATGATGAGAAAAGCCAATGGATAAAAAGTGTTTCCACTCTATACCTCCTAAATCGCCAGCCACCGGCTGGCGATTTGCCAACAATAAATCGCGACTAATTTCGTCCGTTGGTAACGGACGAATTGCATATTGCTGATTTTCAAATATTTCTAAATCGCCCGACAGTGTTGGGCGATTTACATTCTCCAAATCGCCCGACAGTGTCGGGCGATTTGGAATAGCAGTATTCCAACTTTCGTAAAACTGCCTCATTCGCTTCATATTGCTATCTCCAAACCCTCTCAACCCCGGCAATTCATGCTGCAACTGCCGCGAAATGACCTCGATGGCATTCGTCCCCCAAAATCCTTCGCGACTGTTTTCGGAAATGTATTTGCCTATGCCGAAATAGAGCGACAACATTTCGCCGTTCACCATCACTGCCGCGCGATAGCGGCTTTGCAAAATAGCGGTTTTGATGGCTCCGATTGCCTGATTGTAATTCAAAATTGACTGCTGTTCCATATTTTCAATCCCCTGTTAATTATTGATTTAACACATCAATCTGCTGCCGAATCGACTCCTCGTGGATGGCTTCAAACACCGTTTTCATGAAATTGGGGTCAACACCCACTTCCAGAGCCTGCCGACTGCGCTTGTCGAGGATTTCGTCGTAGCGACCGGTCTGCAACACCGACATATTGTGCTCCTTTTTGTATTGCCCTATTTCGCGCGAGATGCGCATCCGTTTGGCTAATGCGGTCAGGAGCGAGTCGTCGATTTCGTCAATTTGTTGGCGCAATTCGGTCAGGCTTTCCGTCGTCTGCTTGGTGTCGCGCACCACTAATGTGTTGAGAATGAACGACAACACATCGGGTGTCACCTGCTGGGCTTTGTCGCTCCATGCCGAATCGGGGTCGCAGTGCGATTCAATAATCAGCCCGTCGTAGTTCAAATCCAATGCCTGTTGGCTCAGCGGCGCAATCAGTTCGCGCTTCCCACCAATGTGGCTGGGGTCGCCGATGATGGGCAGGTTGGGCAGGCGGCGTTTCAACTCGATGGGGATATGCCACTGCGGCAGGTTGCGATACAACGA
>NZ_BBRU01000560.1:0-3396 GCF_001431085.1 Candidatus Symbiothrix dinenymphae | reverse complement strand
GTTTTGCGTCCCTCGTGCGAGGCGGTGATGTCGAGATAGACCAACTCGTCGGCACCCTGTTCGCTGTATTGTCTGCCTAATTCCACAGGGTCGCCGGCATCGCGAAAATTGACGAAGTGGATGCCTTTGACGGTGGAGCCGTCTTTCACGTCTAAGCAGGGGATGATACGTTTTGCAAGCATTTGTTTATTCTCCTTTATTAAATTTGTTCTTGATTTCTTCGTTTAATTCGTCTGATTTTCCAATTAGTTCTTCAACCAATTTGAACACATAAGTGCAAGGATTATGCTCTGCAAATTTTTCATCATCATACGAATTAGATAGTTTTTCCGCATTTGCTATTGCTTGTGTCTGGTCGCCGTATTTTTGCAAAATAGCGTATGTATCAGTAGCCTCTTTTAGATATTTATAAGGTTTCTTTTTACTTTTCCACTTTTTATTTACTTCTTGTTCTATTGCTTTTTTATACTCATCTCTACTCATTGCAGTGACCCGATTATGAAAATGCAATAAATACCACAGTTCAAAGGCTTCATTACTCCAAGCACAACCAATATTATGGGTTTTTGCCTTTAGAATCGCACTGTTAAACGCATTAGGCTTGAAATTGTCCTTATCAAACACTGCCCATACTCTGTCATATTTTTGCACTGACTTATCCCTCAGTTTGATGGCTTTTTCTACAACTTTAAGCGTACTTATTCCTCCTCCGTCACATTTTACATCCAAAACAATATTGCCAATCTGCTTTGGAAAACTTTTGAAATAGTTTGGCTCCGTTTTTTCGCCCTCACAAACAATTAGAAAAAAGACTCTTACATCTCTGCTCGCTTTCTTTTTATTGCTTTTATATGCAAACTTTTTCTGTAAAGCATTATCAATTTTTATCACTCTTGCCATATTGTTCGGTTTTTAATTGGTAATAAAAGGAATAGCTCCGTATCTGCCCCGAATGTAATTTTTCTCAAGATTGGCATCATTTCTGACTTTAGAACCATCAGGTAAATTGAAATCATAAAGAGAATACAAATCAGTTTGCTCTCTGTCATCTTTTTCAGTAAACCAAACTTGGTCGCGTCTAAACAAATCTGCATTTAACAAATTTGTGTCGTGCGTAGCAAACAAGAGCTGTGCGTTGTTAGGGTTTGTTTGCGGGTCATTAAACAAATTGACTATCTGAATGGTAATTAACGGATGCAATTTTGAATCCAACTCATCAATTATCAATACATTACCCAATAGTAATGTGTCAAAGATCGGACCTGATAAATCCATTATCTTTTTTGTTCCTTCGGATTCATTTTCCACGCTATCTAATAAAACAGTATCTGTTATTTTTCCATTTTTATCATATTTATTATGGATGGTCTTAAGGGCAATAATCGTTGCGCCGGGCATCTCTTTAGCAAGTTTATCTTTCATGTTCTTAGGTATTGATTTAGGCAAGTCTGTTGGCGTAAATTCAGATTCAATAATTTGGACATCTTTAAAGCCTAATTTTAGTGTTTGAAAGAGTGACAAAGATTCTTTGCTGCCTGCTAACTTTTTGCGAAGCATATTTAATGAAAATCTACTGTAATCCTTATGAGTAACGCCGGATAAGACCGCATAATTCCTAAAACATTCCATTATTTGCTTTGAAATAACTCCTCCAAGTTGGGCAACCAACGAAATAAAAAGCCGATTATCATTCGTTGCTTCTTCTTTTCCCTGTCCTTCTTCAAATTGGGCTGAAACACCTATTCCTTCTTGAGTTCTTATGAAAAGAGCCTTTTCTGTCTTGGAACTTTTGCCGGTAAAAAGCCATTCATTTACAATTTTTGTTTGGCTATATTCAAAGCCATATCGGAATTTCTTGTTTTCCTTAATGAAGATAACTTCAAAAAAAGTAGGCGTATTTTTATTCTCTGCAGAAAGCAAAAATGGAGTAAACTCTAATTCGTCGGAATCGTTTAATTTTACCGAGTTTAAAACCAAATCACGCATCAGATGTAACGCTTTAATCAAATTGCTTTTCCCACTTGAATTAGCCCCATAGACAACAATCGACCGCAGAAGGTTATGGCTCGAAATCACATTTTGTTTCAATTCCGAAATGCCTTGCGCCTCAAAATCGAGTGTTCTTCGTTCATTAAACGAAAGAAAATTCCCAACAGTAAATTTAATTATCATATTATTGCCTTTGAAATTATTCCGCAAAGATAATGTTTTTTTTGGAAGCAAATCACTTTTTTCGCTTTATTTTGAGAATTTTTCTCAAAATAAATGCTATTTCACCAATTCCTTCAATGTAATTTTCCCCTCATAAATCGCTTCGCCGACAATCACCCCCGGAATATGCGCAGCATCCAATTTCTGCACATCTTCAATGCACGAAACGCCGCCGCTGGCTATCAAATGACATTCTGCATTGGCAGCCAAAATCTGTTTGTAAAGGTCAATATTGGGACCCGTCAGCATCCCGTCGCAACTAATATCGGTGCAAATGACTTTGGAAATGCCTTGCTTGCGCCATTTTTCGATGAAGGGGAGAATTTCTTCGTTGCTGTCTTCCGTCCAGCCCGTTACAGACACTTTATTGTCGCGACAGTCGGCTCCCAGAATGATTTTGTCGGCACCGAACTTGTCTATCCAGCGTTGAAACAACTCCGGATTGTTTACGGCGATACTGCCTCCGGTCACCATCTGCGCCCCACAGTCGAATGCCACATTGAGGTCGAAGCCCGATTTCAGCCCGCCGCCAAAATCAATAACCAGCGAAGTGTGCGTTGCAAGCCGCTCCAGCACATCAAAATTGACAATGTGTTGCGCCTTGGCACCATCCAAATCCACCACATGCAGGCGGCGAATACCGTGGGCTTCAAACATTTTGGCAACCTCCAACGGGTCTTCATTATACACCGTCTTCTGCGCATAATCGCCCTTAGCAAGCCGCACACACTTGCCATCCAAAATATCTATCGCAGGAATTATCTCTATATTCATAATTAAAACTCTTGCCCAAGTATGAAATGAATTTGCGACCCTGAGATATTGCTCGAGGGGGTTGGGCGGTCGAAACCATACGCCCAATCCAGCCCCATCAGCCCTATCATCGGGAGGAAGATGCGGACTCCTATGCCTGCCGAGCGTTTCAAATCGAAGGGGTTGAAAAACTTCGTTTGCGACCACGCATTGCCCGCTTCCATGAACGCTAAACCGTAAATCGTTGCCGACTGTTCGAGCATGAACGGGTAGCGCAACTCCAAACTCAGGCGCGTGTAGGCATAGCCGTCCTGATTGGGGGTGAGCGAACCGCCCTCGTAGCCACGCAAGCCGACGGTTTCGTTGGCATACATCGTGGAGTAGCCGGTCATCCCGTCGCCACCCATGTAGAATGTTTGGAACGGATTGTAT
>NZ_BBRU01000559.1:0-3528 GCF_001431085.1 Candidatus Symbiothrix dinenymphae | reverse complement strand
ATGCCTGCTTCTGCCGATGCGAAAAATGCGGTTTTCAATGCCAAATCACCTTGGTGGTTCAAGTCGCTGAACTCGCCTAAGCCCTTAAACTTTGGTTTGTTCAGCACATAATCGCCTGAGGCGTATTGTCCTGAGGCGGTCAGTTTGTCCGTGCTGCTGTTGAACTTTGCGCTTAGCGGGATGCCAGCCTTGCCGCCCAATGCTGCGTAGAACCTGCCCGTTTGGAAGAAGAAAGGCTTCTCGCCGAGCAAAAGCGCGCCGAAGAACAACGTTTGGCAGAAGAGCAACGTTTGGCAGAAGTCAAAAAGAGGATAGAGCAGCCCATAGACGGTTATTCATCAGACAGCACGGCATTGTCCGCACAGCAAAAAGGTATTCTGGATGCACAAGCAGAACTGCTCCTACAACTCGCTCCCGACATGCAAATCATCATCGAAGGTCATACCTGCGACTTCGGCACCCACCTCGTCAATATGTCAATAGCCCAAAAGCGTGCCGAAATCGCCAAAAACTACCTCGTCCAAAAAGGCATCGCCGCCAACCGCATCACCACCGTAGCAAAAGCAGCAACAGAGCCGGTCGCGCCTAATGCCGGTGAAGCAAACAGGAAGAGAAACAGGCGGGTGGTGATAGTGATTGATTAAAACTTGATGGCTGCCCTGTTAGAGCGCAGGTAGCACATCTGCATCCCGCCACATGGCGAATTTTTCGCGAAAATTGAGCAACAATTGTTTGCTGAGGTTAGTGGTGATGACGGCTTCCCGATTGGCTTCGGCGTATGCACGGGCTTTGCCCCAAAAATCAAACAAGGTGGAATTACCCGCGTGAGCTACCCCATTGCCATCTTCGCCGATACGATTGACACCACACACATAGCACCAATTTTCGATGGCACGAGCTTGCAACAGAGTAGTCCAAATATAATCGCGAGTGTGAGGCCAGTTAGCGGTGCAAATCAACAAATCATATTGTAGGGGCGAACCTGTGTGTTCGCCCGCCGCATATTCACCCGCCACCCGATTACGCATCCAAACGGGAAATCGCAAGTCATAGCAGACAATCAGGCGAATATTCCAACCTTTATAGGCGATAATCGGGCAGGAAGCACCTGCAGTCAGCAATTTATTTTCGCCGCCGATGCGAAACAGATGCCGCTTGTCCACAAAAACAGGCGTAGCGTGCGGTGCAATAAAAAAGCCGCGATTGAAGACTTCTCCGACTGCATTTTTCGCCAAAAAACTCCCCGCAATCGCTAAATCCAGCTCATCAGCCCACGCCTGAATGCTTTTGACGGTGTAACCATCATTCGTTTCTGCCAATTCGCAGGCAGTCGCGGAGAAGCCGGTGGTAAATGTTTCCGGCAAAACGGCAATGTCGGCTTGCCCGCGCAACGGCTTCAGCAGTTCATAAAAATGCCGCAGATTTGCCGCTTTATCTTCCCACACAAGTGCCGATTGCACGATGCTAACTCGAATTTCATCCATAACAACTATTTTTATTGCATTTCGAACCGTAAAGGTACAAAACTAAATTCAAAATTGCCTACCTTTGCAGGCGAATTAAAAAAAACGCGATGGCGAGTGATTTTATGGCATTGGAAGAAGAAATTGTGAGGATGCTGAAAACGGTGTATGACCCGGAAATTCCGGTGAATGTGTATGATTTGGGCTTGATTTATGGTGTGGAACCGGCGGACACCGGTGCAGCGGACGGCAGGAAAAATGTGACCATCACGATGACGTTGACGGCTCCGGCGTGTCCGATGGCTGATTTTTTGGTGGAAGACGTGAAAATGAAAGTTGAATCAATCCCCGAAGTGAGCAATGTGGATGTCAACATCGTGTTTGAACCCGCATGGCACTACGGGTTGATGTCGGAAGAAGCCAAATTGGAATTGGGATTTTTATGAAAAAAACATACTTCGCATCGGATGTACATTTGGGGTCAGACCTGTTCGGACCGCCTGTGGAGCGTGAAAAGCAGTTTGTCCGCTGGCTCGACACCATCAAGGCAGATGCCGAAGCATTGTATTTGCTTGGCGATATTTTCGATTTCTGGTTTGAGTACAAAAAAGTGGTACCGCGCGGGTTCACGCGATTTCTGGGAAAACTCTGCGAATTGCACGACCAAGGCATTGAAATTCACTACTTCACGGGCAACCACGATATGTGGCTGAGTGGCTATCTCGCCAACGAAACGGGGGTGATTATCCACACACAGCCGCTGGCAACGACCATTGGCGGCAAACAATTTTATTTGGCACATGGCGACGGTTTGGGCGACAACTCGCTCGCGTTTCGCATCATGAGCAAAGTTTTTCACAACAAATTTTTCAAATTCCTATACTCCAATCTGCTCCCCACACACATAGGAATTGGATTCGGAAGTGCATGGGCACGAAGCAGCCGCCAAAAAGACCTAAAAAATCCCACCCCCTACCTGGGCGAAAACAAAGAACACCTCATGACCTATTCAAAAAAACACCTCAATGAGCACCCCGAAACCGACTACCTAATCTTCGGACACCGCCACATCATGCTGGATTTTCCCCTCTCACCCCACTCCCGCATACTAATTCTCGGCGACTGGATGCGCTATTTCTCCTACGCCGAATTTAACGGAGAAAAATTAGAACTAAAACAATTCAAAACCCCACCATTCTAAACTCTAAACTCTAAACTCTAAATTCTAAAAAAAAGTGCCCACAATCATCCTCACAACCATCATAGCCTATTTTGCAGTGCTGTTCGGCATCGCCCGGTGGACAGGGAAACGTGCCGACAACGCCACCTTTTTCACGGGCAATCGCCGCTCGCCGTGGTATGTGGTGGCGTTTGCGATGATTGGGGCGGCGATGTCGGGCGTGACGTATGTGTCGGTGCCGGGGATGGTGGCGGCGCAGGATTTTTCGTATATGCAGATGGTGCTGGGCTTCACGGTGGGCTATGTGCTCATTGCGCTGGTGCTGATTCCGCTGTTTTACAGGCACAATCTGACCTCGATTTACGAATACCTCAAAACTCGCTTTGGCGTGATTTCCTACCGCACCGGCGCGTGGTTTTTCTTTATTTCGCACCTTTTGGGAGCCTCGGTGAAGTTTTATTTGGTGTGTGCCGTGTTGCAGTTTTTGGTGTGTGCGCCTTTGCACATCCCGTTTGTGGTCAATGTGGCGGTGTCGATGGCTTTGGTTTGCTTTTACACGCAACAGGGCGGCGTGCGGACACTTATTTGGACGGATTCGCTCAAGACATTGTGCCTCATCGTGTCGGTTGGGATGTGCATTTATTACATTGCAACGGATGCAGGGGCTGATTTTTCGACTGCCCTGCACACGCCAATCTTCTTTTTCGACGATGTGAACGACAAACAGTACTTTTTCAAACAATTTGTGGCGGGGATTTTTATTTTGATTGCGATGACGGGGCTTGACCAGGGGATGATGCAAAAGGGGCTGAGTTGCAAAAAACCCCAAGAATCGCAAAAAAAAATGCTCGGGAGGGCGGGGCTGGCAAAGGGGGGCATATTTTT
>NZ_BBRU01000558.1:0-3641 GCF_001431085.1 Candidatus Symbiothrix dinenymphae | reverse complement strand
CCGTGAAATCGCTTGGCGATGAGGCGGTTAAGGCCTATGAGTTACAATTCGACAAAGTTGCTTTGACAGACTTGGAAGTGCCGCCGGAAGACCGGGCACGGGGTGCAAAACAGGTGCCCGAACCTCTCAAACGCGCACTTTTGATTGCGGCAAGTAACATTCTAAAATTTCACGGCGCACAACGACAAGACACTTTACCCTGTGTGGAAACGGCAGAGGGGGTGGTTTGTTGGCAAAAGGCGGTACCCATTGAAAAAGTGGGGTTGTATGTGCCCGGAGGCACTGCACCGCTGTTTACTACCGTGCTGATGTTGGGCATTCCTGCCGCGATTGCCGGTTGCAAGGAGGTTATCCTTTGCACGCCGCCCGATGCGGAGGGGAATATTCACCCCGCCATTCTTTTCGCCGCTGAGTTGGCGCGCGTCAGTCGTATTTTCAAAATTGGTGGCAGTCAGGCGATTGCGGCGATGGCGTATGGCACAGAATCCGTTCCCAAAGTCTATAAGATTTTCGGACCGGGCAATCAGTATGTGACGGCAGCCAAACAGTTGGTCAGCCTGTCCGATGTGGCGATAGATATGCCTGCCGGACCGTCTGAGGTGGAAGTGGTGGCTGATGATTCGGCTAATCCGACGTTTGTGGCGGCAGATTTATTGTCGCAAGCCGAGCATGGAGCCGACAGTCAGGTGCTGCTGGTTACTACATCTGAAAAGTTGGCAAAAGCCGTAGAATCAGAAATTGAGAAGCAAATAGTTAAAGTGCCGCGTGCAGAATTGGCACGCAAGGCGCTGAAAAACAGTCGAATAATAGTCTTGTCAACCGCAGACGAGATTGTTGAACTGACCAACCTCTACGCACCCGAACATCTGATTTTGGAAACAGCCAATTACAAGACTATTGCCGAGCGCATCACTAACGCAGGGTCGGTGTTCATGGGGCACTACACACCCGAAAGTGCCGGCGATTATGCCACCGGCACCAACCACACGCTACCGACGAATGGTCACGCACGTGCTTACAGCGGTGTAAACCTTGACAGTTTCCTCAAAAAAATCACCTTCCAGGAAATTTCGCAAGAAGGCATCCGAGAATTAGGCACCACCATAGAAGTGCTCGCGGAAACGGAGCAGCTCATGGCACATAAAAATGCGGTGACGGTGCGGCTGTGAGAGAATCTTAAAACAGATTATCTTCATTGAAATCTGCCAATTCGTCCTCGTTGTAGCCTTCTTCGTCGTCGAGGTCTAAATCGTCAGCAAGCAAATCATGTGCTGCTGACGGTGAGGCGGCGATTTTTGCCAAATCCAACGTTTCTGCACCGGAGTTTTGTGCGGGCGGTTTGCCTTCGGATTTTGTTACTTGGGGCTTGTCCTGACTTTTGCCGGGGATGATTTCTTTCAATTCCATGAAAAAGCAACGGTCGGTGAGCGGTTCAAAGACGTAGAGCAATTTTTGCCCTTTCTCGTCCAGAAGTTCGCTCAATAGGGTACTTTCCATGACGTAACTGTCTTCTGAGGCATCCGAGTCCATGTCGATAAGGGTGATTTCGCCCAACTTTTCCCAGTCGTCATTGCAAATAAAAAAGGAGGTGATTTGGCTTTCATCGTATTTCACAGCCTCCAAAATAGCTGCGTGCAAAGCCAAAAACGTGGCATCCGAGTCAATCGTAATGTCGCGCCGAAAATTATCGACCTCGTCTGAAACTAAAATAAATCTGTAAACCATTTTTTTTTGAGTTATGAGTTATTTTTTTTCTGGTGCAAACTTTTATTTCAGCAAATTTTTTAAGCTTTGCGGCAGATAAAAAGTGTTGTTTACATCCACATACACTATTACGCTGGATAGTTTTATTTCCTTGCCGTTGTGCTTGATTAGATTGCTGCCTTGTTGGATTTCTTCCTTGTTTTTTTTGTTTTTCACTGTCAGCAATTTTGTTTTTTCGTTGCCCGTGATGGTGCAATTTAGTCCGGCAAATACTTCGGTGTGTTTTGCAAAGTGCTCTGCTGTAAGCGTTTCCAAGTCGTAGAGTCCCATGGCTTCGCGCATGTAGTGGTTGAGTTCTACATTGGTGTGGTGCCCGCGCATTGCGATGTTGGAGCCGCGTGGGTCGTAGATGCCCAGAAAAACCTCCTCGCCGGTGTGTCCGAAGGTTGTGAAGCCGAAGCAGAGTTTGCTGTTGAAAATTTTGCGCAGTTCGCCGAATAATTTCTTGTCGTCGTCGCGGGCTTCTTTTATTGTGCTGAGTTCTGTGTCGGCGAGTTCAAAGCCGGTCAGTTCCTGCACCACGTCCTTTATTTTGTTGGGTTCTGTGGCTTTCACACGTGTCGTCAAACCTTCGTAGGTGACTTTGAAGCGGGCTACCGGACCGAATAAATCGCTTTTCGACATACTGGAATAGCCTCTGCAGTGCGATGCGCCTATGCTGAAGCCGCTGTTGCCGTGGTCGGGTACAATCACCACCAGCGTGTTGCCGTCCCGCTTTGCCCAGTCCAGCGCCACGCCGCAAGCACGGTCGAATGCCAACATTTCGGTCATGATGCCGATGGGGTCGTTGTTGTGCGCTGCCCAATCCACTTTGCTGCCTTCTACCATCAGGAAAAATCCGTTGTCGTTTTTCGCCAATTTTTCGATGGCTTTGGCGGTCATTTCTGCCATTGATGGGTATTTGGAGTGGTCGCGGTCGAGTTCATACGGTAAATCCTTGTCATTAAACAGTGCCCACATTTTGTTGCCTTTGTAGTTGTTGTAGCCTTCCAAATCGTTCAAAAACAGTCCGTAATTTTCTTTTTTCAAATACGCCTGCAATTCCGGTTTGAGAATGGAAACACCGCCGCCAATCACCACATCAATGTCGTTGTGGACAACTTGGGGAGCAATCCAGTCGTAATTGCCGCGCTTGTAGCTGTGTGCCGAACAATCCGCCGGCGTGGCGTGCGTAAATTCACAGGTGACAACCAAGCCGGTTGATTTTTGCTGCACAATGCGCGCCGCTTCCAGCAACGTCATCAGCGGCTGATAGGCTTTGGAAGCATCCATCGGGATGATGTCAGCCTCCGGCATCGCCACCGGATAGGTCGAAACATAACCGGCACGACTGGGATAGCCCGTCATGTAGCAGGAAGTGGTGGGCGCAGAATCACCAATAGGGGCATCCGAACTGTACGTCAGCACCGTCCCCGCAAGGTAGGGGTCGATATTCAAATGCGTAAGTTCAGGCTGATTGTAGCGTTGCAACCAGCGGGCGGCAGAAACAGCAGACAGCGAAGTGCCGTCAGGAATCATCAGAATGACGTTTTTGACTTGCGGCACCTGAGCAAACAGGCTGCACGAAATCAATAATAGTGCGAATAACAAACTTTGTTTTCTAATTTTTTTCATTGTTGTATCATTTTAAATTACGGCCGCAAAGGTATGAAATTATTTTTGAAACAACAAAATCTACGGAAGCAAGCTAAATCTCCGAAACTTTTATAAATAAAAAAAATACACTACCTTTGCAGCATAAAAATTATAAATTTCAAATAAAATTGTATGAACAAAAGAATATGTATAGGAGATACGAGGCACTCAAACGCCTTCGCCCGTTAGTCGAATCCACTAATATGTTGGCTTGTGGCGAAGATTTGGGGATGATACCGGCT
>NZ_BBRU01000557.1:0-202 GCF_001431085.1 Candidatus Symbiothrix dinenymphae | reverse complement strand
GGCTAAATCTTTTTTTCAGGTGCTATTATTTCGCAAACGGTGTTTTATCCCGTAGGGACAAATATACATAGCCTTTTATCCCGTAGGGATTATAGCTCGGTAGAAAAGCCAATCCTCACCTCCACCCTGCATCCCGTAGGGATGCAACCGTTTGCGGATGATGTTGCATCCCTACGGGATGCAGGAATGGGGGAGGCATTCC
>NZ_BBRU01000556.1:0-3850 GCF_001431085.1 Candidatus Symbiothrix dinenymphae | reverse complement strand
TGATGGATTCGTCGAGGTGGCGCGTTTCAATGGTCATGGCGGGCGATTGCTCGCGCACAAATTTCATCACATACTCCCAATATAAAGTGCGGATGGAATAATTGGGAATACCCAACCACACTCCTCCCCGATAGAGTAGAAACCCTACCGACAGCAGAATCGCGAATATCAATGAAGCAAGTTGCATTTTCTCTTTTTTTTATTTTCGGGCGCAAAGGTAGATAAAAAATTTTGAAAATTTGTAATACGCTTTTTCCGTTATACCAAAAAATAGCCTATCTTTGTAGCCAAAATAAAAAAAGATGGAAGCAAAAAAATTTAAGCGCTTGCCCTACGGTAGCAGTAATTACAAGAGCATACGGACTGAGAACTATGCTTATGTGGATAAAACCATGTATATTGAGATGTTGGAGAACGAAACCAACAAAAATCTGTTTTTCATCCGCCCGCGCAAGTTCGGCAAAAGCCTGTTCTTTATGACCTTGTCGTGCTACTACGACATGAACGAGGCGGAGAATTTTGAGCAATTGTTCGGCGACCTCTACATAGGCAAGCATCCGACTCCTGAAAAGAACTCGTATGCGGTGCTGCGGTTCGATTTTTCGGGGATGGACACTTCAAGCGAGGAAAGTTTCCGAGTTTCTTTCAACGATGCTGTCCAGACATCCGTGCGCAACTTTTTTAATGTGTATCCGTCCGTTTTTTCTCAGGCTGCTGTGTATAGTCGTGAGCTAAGTGAGAATAAATTGGGAATCTTGTCTTTGGATAGAGCCTTTTCTGCCGCCGAGCAGAGTAATGTGAAAATCTATTTCATCATTGATGAATACGACCATTTTGCTAACGACCTCATTGCGATGGGCAACCGGTTAGGCAAGGATTTTTACAAAACAATGGTGTCTGCTAACGGGTTGGTGCGCGATTTTTATGAACGAATAAAAAACTCTACAAAGTTTGTTTCCAGCCGCACATTTATCACAGGCATTTCGCCGGTGATGCTCGACGACCTCACCAGCGGGTATAATATCTCGACCAACCTCACGCTGCACGAGAAATATAATGAAATGATGGGATTTACGAAAAAAGAGGTTGACTGGCTGATGCACGAAACCGGTGTTAATCCTGATTTCATCACTGTGGATATGGAAGCTTATTACGATGGTTATCTGTTTAATAAAGACGGGGCAAACAGGGTGTATAATCCGGCAATGGTGCTCTATTTCTTCAATCAGATTATAGATTTACATAGAGTGCCGGACAGCATCATTGATGAGAATCTGAAAACGGATTACGGACGCTTGAAAAAGCTCACTCAGAACGATAGCAACCGTGCAACCGTGATTCAAATCATCAAAGAAGATGGAATTATAGCGGAAGTTTTGAATAAATTTTCGGTAGATACGCTGAACGATACCGATTATTTCATTTCCCTGCTGTTCTATATGGGTTTGCTCACCATCAAAGAGCCGGTAATGGGTAAAGTGTGGTTGGGTATTCCCAATTATTCCATCCGCACTTTATATTGGGAGTATGTGATGAAATTTGTGCGCGAGCAATCGCCCGCCATGACCATTGAAACGCGCCACCTCGACGAATCCATCACCGCATTGGCAATGGAAGGAGATTTAAAACGGTTTATAGCCTACGTTTCAGAGCACGCACTCAGCAAATTATCCGACCACGATTTGCAACACTTCGATGAGAAATACATCAAAATCCTGCTGCTGGCATATCTGCTTATGAGCCGTATTTACGTCCCAATGAGCGAATACGAAGCCGTGCCGGGCAGAACAGATATTTATTTGCAGCGCAGCCCGCAGTTGCCAGAAATAAAATATGAATGGGTGTTTGAACTCAAATACTGCAAGGCAAAAGCCAAATCATCTGAAATCACCAAACTGCAAAAAGAGGGAGAGGCGCAGATAAAGCAATATCTTGGTTCGCACCGCTTGAGCAGTCGCCCCGACCTGAAAGCCGCCGTCATCGTATTCATCGGCAAAAATAAATACCGGATATTTGAGCACAGCATTTAGTCAATTTTTATTATCTTTGCACGAAATTTATCAACACTAAATAGAAAATGAAAAATCAACTTAGAAGTTACAGCAGCACCAACGGTCGCAAAATGGCGGGCGCACGTGCCTTGTGGAAAGCCAACGGCATGACCACCGAGCAGATGAACAAGCCCATCATCGCGATTGTCAATTCGTTCACGCAGTTTGTGCCCGGACATGTGCATCTGCACGAAATCGGGCAATTTGTGAAGGCAAAAATCGAGGAATTGGGCTGCTTCGCCGCCGAATTTAACACCATCGCCATCGACGACGGCATAGCGATGGGTCACGACGGGATGCTCTATTCGCTGCCGAGCCGCGACATCATCGCCGACAGTGTAGAATACATGGTGCAAGCCCACAAAGCCGATGCAATGGTGTGCATCAGCAACTGCGACAAAATCACGCCGGGGATGCTCATGGCGGCAATGCGCCTGAATATCCCCGCGGTATTCGTTTCCGGCGGACCAATGGAAGCCGGAAGGCTCGACGGGCACGGCTTGGATTTGATTGATGCCATGGTGCAGAGTGCCGATGAATCCGTTTCGGACGAACAGGTTCGCAAAATCGAACAAAATGCTTGTCCCACTTGCGGCTCGTGTTCGGGAATGTTTACCGCTAACTCGATGAATTGCCTGAATGAAGCCATCGGTTTGGCTTTGCCGGGCAACGGAACCTTGCTGGCGTCCCATGCCGACCGCGAAAATTTATTTCGCGACGCCGCCCGTCTGATTGTCAAAAATGCCTATAAATATTACGAAGACGGCGACGAAAGCGTTTTGCCGAGAAGTATTGCCACACGAGAGGCTTTTTTGAATGCTATGACTTTGGATATTGCCATGGGCGGCTCCACAAACACGGTGTTGCACCTCCTGGCAGTGGCGCAGGAGGCTGGCGTGGACTTCACCATGCAAGACATCGACCGCCTGTCGCGCAAAACGCCCTGTCTGTGTAAAGTGGCTCCGAATACCAATAAATACTATATGCAAGATGTCAACCGCGCCGGCGGTATCCTCGGCATTCTTGGCGAATTGCAGAAAGGTGGTTTGATTGATGCCTCTCTGAAGCGTGTAGACGGAAAAACATTGGCAGAAGCCATTAAAGAATACAATATTTGCGAGGACACTATGTCCTCACAATCTCTACAGTTATATACAGCGGCACCCGGCAATCGATTTAATTTGAAGTTCGGTTCGCAGGAAGAATATTACGACGTAGATGAAATGGATATTGACCGCGCCGAAGGTTGCATTCGCGACATCGCCCATGCCTACAGCAAAGACGGCGGCTTAGCCGTGCTCTACGGCAACATCGCGCAGGACGGCTGCGTGGTGAAAACCGCCGGCGTGGACGAAAGCATCCTGAAATTCTCCGGCACCGCCAAAGTGTTTGATTCGCAAGAAACCGCCTGCGATGGTATTCTGAACGGCAATGTGGAGGCGGGCGATGTGGTAGTCATCACCTACGAAGGTCCCAAAGGCGGACCCGGAATGCAGGAAATGCTTTACCCGACATCCTACATCAAATCGCGCCACTTGGGGAAAGCCTGCGCGCTCATCACGGACGGACGCTTTTCGGGCGGCACCTCCGGCTTGTCAATAGGTCATGTATCCCCCGAAGCCGCAGCAGGCGGAGCCATCGGCTTGGTGCGGACGGGCGACACCATCACAATTAACATTCCCGAACGCAGCATCAAGGGGGAAGGGTCAGATGAAGTTCTCGCTGCCCGCCGCAAGGAAGAAGAGGCACGCGGCAACAAGGCTTTCACGCCGCCCCACCGCCCGCGCACAGTTTCAAAA
>NZ_BBRU01000555.1:0-26621 GCF_001431085.1 Candidatus Symbiothrix dinenymphae | reverse complement strand
ATTATATTAAACTGATACAGAGCAAGATAAATAGCCGACCCAGAGAAAAACTCGGCTTTAAATCTCCAACTGAAGTTTTTTATCTATCTTTGTAGAAATTTTGTCGCACTTAGAAGTTGAATCTGCGTTTATTCATTTGTTCAACAATAATTTGCCAAGTCAGTTAATTTGGCTACCTTTGCGGATAAAATATAGACAGTGATGGAAACAAAAACAGTTAAGCGGTTGCCTTATGGCAATTCCAATTTTGGGCGCATTATGACAGAGAATTATGCGTATGTGGATAAGACTCGATTCATTGAACAGCTTGAAAACGAGTCTAATTCGTATCAATTTTTCATTCGTCCGCGCAAGTTCGGCAAGAGTTTGTTTTTTTCCTTGCTTGAGCATTATTATGATGTCAATCGGGCGAATAATTTTGAAAAACTCTTTGGTGATTTGTATATCGGGAAGCATCCTACGCCCCAAAAGAATGCTTATGTCGTGCTGAAATTTGATTTTTCGGGCATAGACACTTCCAGCGAAGATAACTTTCAGTTGTCGTTTTCTCGGAAAATACAAGATGCTGTTTGTCAGTTTATTACTCTTTACCGAAATCTTTTCCCCAATGCCGATGCTCTCATCCTACGGTTAATTGAGGAAAGTCCGAGCGTTCAGTCTATTCAAAAAGCTATTAACATGGCGGAATCAACAGGAGTGAAAATGTTTGTTATCATTGATGAATACGACCACTTTGCCAACGACCTCATCGCGATGGGCACGCATTTGGGAAAAGATGTTTACCACAATGTGATACACGCCAACGGTTCCGTGCGCGATTTCTACGAAGCCCTGAAAATTGGCACTAAAACAGTCATTGAACGCATTTTTATCACCGGCATTTCGCCCGTGATGTTGGACGACCTCACGAGCGGTTTCAATATCGCCGTCAATCTCACGCTCGACCCCAAATATAATGAAATGATGGGTTTTACGCAACAGGAAGTGGAGGCTCTGATGCTGGAAACGGGCGTTGACCCCAACCTTATCATTGTGGATATGGAGGCGTATTATGATGGTTATCTTTTTCACGAAGAGGGCGAACATCGCGTATATAATCCGTCCATGATTCTTTATTTATTTTATCAGATATTACAGTCTCAAAAGCCACCCAAAAATATTATCGACGACAACCTGAAAACGGATTACAGTCGTTTGCGACGCATGGTTCAAAACGAGGATAATCGCAATACGCTGACGAAAATTATTCAGGACAACGGCATTATCTCTGATGTCATCAACAAATTTACGATTGACCGTTTGGAAGATACCAAGTATTTTATTTCTCTGCTGTTCTACATGGGGTTGCTCACGGTGGATAAAGCGGTGGAGGGGAGTTTGCGATTGAAAATTCCCAATTATTCCATCCGAACTGTTTATTGGGAATATCTGGAACAAATGACATTGGAATGGAACAAAGAGGTGACGATAGATGTGACACAACAAACCGATGCGGTGTGGCAATTGGCTTACCCCGGCAATTTGTCACCCAAATGATTACGCACCGGATACCCGTACATTGTTAAAATCTTCTCCGTCAAAAAGGGGATGTCTTTGTTGGGGATGTCAATCTTCGACAGTTGCTTTTCGAGGTAGCTGTCGAAGATTTTTATTTCCGCTTCGGTGTACTTGTCCGCGCATTTGCCCGGTCCCCACAGGCGGTCGTAGGCGATGTAATTGCCCGGGTAGAGGGTGTAGTTGCGGAATATTTCGGCATCTATCAACTTGGCGGCTGCGTCTCCCTGTTCGTTTCTCGTCAGGGAGGGGTTGATTTTTTCGAGGTCGCTGTTGATAACTTTTCCGTAGCGGAAGTGGATGCGCCCTTTGTAGCCAAACATGCCGATTTCCATGCTGGCCATGTCGTCTTTGGGCGATTTTTTGAAGTCGGGGTTGTCGCGTTTTTGCTGAAATTCCTTTGCTTTCAGGTAGTCGCAGGGGTCGTATTCGTAGGATAGCGATACGGGGATGATATTCAGCGATTTAAGGTTTTCTACAAAGCTGCCTTCGCCGCCCATCGCGAGCATTTTCAGCACACTTTCTTGCGTGCGGTCGTTGGAATCTTTGGCGCGACCCTCCCGCTGGGCTATCCAGATGGGGCGGTGGCGATTTTCGATGGTGTCGTGAATGTAGCGCGACAGCAATGCCGAATTTTCCAACATTTGCCGTCCGGAAATGCCCCTGCGCACAATGAAACTGCGGTTGAGGCGCACGAGATGCTCAATCCACGGGCATGTCAAGAGGTTGTCGCCAATGGCAATTTCTGTCATATCCAAACCGTGTTTGCACAGCAATGTGCTGACTAATGTGGCATCCAAAATGATGTCGCGATGGTTGGAAATGAAGACATTAGCCCGCTCCGGCACCACATTTTCCAGCCCCGAACAATCCAAACTGTCGGAAGCTCCACCTACCAAATCGAAAGCGAACCGGCGGACAATATCCGTCTGAAATTCGGTCATTGTCTTGTAGGAGCGCATCAGTTGGCAAAAACTTTCCCAAGTCATCTGCGGGAAAACACGCTCTATCACAATGCCCATAACACGCTTAAACTCAGAGTCTTGCAAAAGAATCTCTACGATGTGTTGCGTTTCGTTGTCGCGATACGCACGAATGTTGTCAAATACGTCTGTTGTTGCCATTATTTTCAATAATTTCAGTCATTACATCTTTAATATCCAAACCTGCCGCCCGCACCTGCTGCGGAATAAAGCTCGTGCTCGTCATCCCCGGCGTGGTATTCACCTCCAGCATACGCACGTTGCCCGCCTCCGAAATGATATAATCCACCCGAATAATGCCCTGTGCGCCCACCCAATCGTAAATCTGTGAAGTGAGGGTTTGTATTTCGTCCGTCAACGCCTGTGAGATGCGTGCCGGTGTGATTTCTTCGCTTTCCAAATTGTATTTGGCGTTGTAGTCGAAAAACTCGTTTTTGGGGACGACTTCGGTGATGGGGAAAACGACGGTCTTTCGCTGGGGTGTGCTTTGTCCTTGTACAGACGTGGCGCGCCACGTCTCTACCTTGTCGCTGCCTTGTGTGCTTTGTCCTTGTACAGACGTGGCGCGCCACGTCTCTACCTTATAGCAGCCGCATGTGACTTCTGTGCCGGGCATGAAACGTTCAATCATCACCTCTTGCCCTTCTTTAAATGCCTCATCAATAGCCGGTTGCAATTCTTCCGCTGTGTGCACTTTGGTTGTGCCAAAACTGGAACCACCGTCGTTGGGCTTCACAAAAACAGGCAATCCCAACTCTTCTATGATAGCGGATGGTGCGAGCGGAGCATTTTTGCGCACAAGCACCGATTGCGCCGTTTTCACCCCAAAATTGCGCAGATAATTGACACAATAAAATTTGTTGAACGTCAGCGCAGCCGCCCCCACGCCGCAGCAGGAATACGGAATGCCCAACATATCCAAATAGCCTTGCAGCAATCCGTTTTCGCCCGGTGTACCGTGAATGGTGATGTAGGCAAAATCAAATTTGATTTTTTCGCCGTTGTGCGTAAATGAGAAGTCGTTTTTGTCGATGATGGGATTGCGGGTCAAGCCCGCAATGACAGACGGGGCACCGTCATTGCGGGCTTGACCCGCAACCCCCTCCTCAGAGAGCATCACCTCCCATGTGTCCTTAGTGATCAGCACAATAAACAAATTGTACTTCTCCTTATCAATAAAGGAATAAATACCCTGCGCACTTTTCAGCGATACAACGCTCTCTGACGAATAGCCGCCCGCCACAATGGCGATATTTTTATGATTGTTTGTCATATTTTTATCCATTAACAGCGGACAAAGGTACAAATTTTTTATAAAAAGTGGTAATATTTGCCGACTTTTTAGAATAAAGTGTGAGAAGTTATGATTTTTTTGTATCTTTGCAGCCGATTTGTGATAACACAATGGCTAAAACAGATATAAATAACTGATTATGAGTAATAAAGATGAAATTGTATTCTATCAACCGGATAATTTTACCCGGTTGGACGTGCGAGTGGAAGAAGACACAGTGTGGCTGACACAGGCGCAAATGGTTGCCCTTTTTGAGAGGCATGTGTCTGTGATTTCGCGACATATCAAAAAAATATTTGAGGAAGGAGAGTTGGATGAAAAAAGCAATTTGCATTTTTTGCAAATTGCAAATTCGGACAAACCAATTGCATTTTATAGCCTTGATGTTATCATTTCTGTGGGTTATCGTGTGAAATCGCAGCGAGGTACAGAATTTCGCATCTGGGCAATCAAAACATTAAGAGATTGTATCCTACGTGGTTACGCAGTAAATCCAAGAATAGAAAACTTGGAATATCGCGTGACTGAAACCGAAAAGCAAATTGCTTTTTTCGTGCAAAAATCATTGCCGCCGCTGGAGGGAATTTTTTATGACGGGCAAGTTTTTGATGCTTACATATTTGCTGCTGAGTTGGTGAAATCCGCCAAAAAATCAATTATTCTCATTGATAACTATGTGGATGAAAGCGTGTTGCTTTTGCTATCCAAGCGAGATGAGCAAGTGAGCGCAACCATTTACACACCGCAAATATCAGCACAATTTAAACTTGATTTGCAAAAACATCAAACCCAATATCCGGAAATTTCTGTCAAAATATTTACGCACGCGCACGACCGTTTTTTGATTATTGACGATGACGTGTATCACATTGGCGCATCGGTCAAAGATTTAGGCAAAAAAATGTTTGCTTTCACAAAAATGGGATTTACTGCCGGAGCTATTTTGTCCGGAACTTGTTTTTAAATAAATGCAAAAAAAAAAATCCAACATTTGCTTTGCACCCCATTTAATTTTTGTACTTTTGTCGCCACTAATAAATACAAATGTGATGGCAATACACGTAAAAGAAATTCGCGACAAGGAGGACTTGAGGGCGTTCGTCAAGTTCAATATCGACCTCTATGAGGGTAATCCTTATCATGTTCCGGGCTTGATTGATGACGAAATGATGACGTTGGACAAACTTCGAAATCCGGCGTTCGACTTTTGCGAGTCAATCTATTTTTTGGCTTACGACGGCTGCAAAATTGTGGGGCGCATCGCCGGCATCATCAATCACCGTGCCAATGAAACGTGGAAACAGCGCTATGCCCGCTTCGGGTTTGTCGATTTTGTTGACGACGAGGCTGTGTCAAAGGCTCTGTTTGAGGCGGTTGAGACATGGGCAATTTCCAAAGGAATGAACGGCATACAAGGTCCGCTGGGCTTCACCGACCTCGACCATGAGGGGTTGTTGGTGTGGGGATTCGACCGCGTGGGCACGATGGCAACGGCTTACAGTTTCCCCTATTATATGGAGCATCTGGCGAAACTCGGTTATGCCAAAGACCAGGATTGGCAAGAATTTTGCATCACAATACCAAAAAAAATACCGGAAAAACACCAGCGCATTTCGGAATTGGTGATGAAAAAATACGGGCTAACCATAAAAAAATTCAAAAATTCAAGACAGATATGGCCCTATGCAAAAAAAATCTTTAAACTGTGGAATGAGGCTTACAAACCTCTCTATGGCTATTCGGAACTGTCTGACAAGCAGATTGACTACTATATAAAAATGTATATCCCGATGCTGCGTCTGGATTTGATTACTTTGGTGATTCGCGAAACCGACGATGCCGTTGTGGGTTTGGCAATCACCCTCCCCAGCCTCTCGGTGGCATTGCAGAAAGCGAAAGGGAGCCTCCTGCCTTTCGGATGGGTGCATCTGCTGAAAGCCATGTACGGCAAGGACAACAAAACGGTTGATTTGTACATCATCGGCATTGCGCCCGAATATCAAAGCAGAGGTGTGAATGCCCTACTATTCTACGACCTCATCCCCATGTTCAACAAATATGGCTTCGAGCGTGCCGAAAGCAATCCCGAACTGGAACTAAACAAAAAAGTGCAGTCGCAGTGGGAATATTTTGAATCAGAGCACATTAAAACACGCCGAGCGTTTTTGAAACTCCTGAAAAATGGCTAAATCTTTTTTTAGGTGCTATTTTTACTTGCCCGGAGCGCAGTCCCATTATGGACAGAATTGTGCGGCTCGTTTTGTCCCGCAGGGACAGCACTTTATTAACCGTAGACTTCAGTCTACGGGAGTGATGGAGTCCCCGCCCCCCCCCAAGTCCCGCATGGGACGACACATTGTTATTCAGCAAAATTGCACCCATCTCAAGTGTCGTCCCATGCGGGACTAATGGAATCTTAGCATCTTTTATACCGTAGACTAAAGTCTACGGTTAATAAAGTGCTGTCCCTGCGGGACAAAACGAGCCGCACAGTTCTGTCCATAATGGGACTGCGCTCCGGGCAAGTAAAAATAGCACCTGAAAAAAAAATTTAGCCTGCGTTCATTATCATTTTGATTTTTGGGAAATCATTTTCCCATTCCACTGTTGCGATGACAAGTTTTGACGCGCCATTTTCGGCTTTGACGTAGGCGTGTGCCACAAAAATGTCTTTGCCGTCGATGTTGTGAACGCCGCAATGTCCTACGCCTGCCCACGCTTCGTTGCCTTGCAAAATCACTGTTCCGCCGCCATTATCCAGGCGCACGCCATCTTGGTCGATATACGGTCCGGTAACTTTTTCGGCACGCCCCACAATCACTTTGTAGTCGCTTTTCAGTCCGCGACAACAATAATCAATTGAGGCAAAAAGATAGTAATAATTTCCTTTTTTGTAAATAAAAGGTGCTTCCACTGCGTTGTCGTCTGTTTTGCGGCGTATCAGCGAATACCACTCTTGCGGCTCGGCAATTTTCAGACTGTCGGGCGTGAGTCGCACCATTTTAATGCCGTCCCAAAAAGAGCCGAAATTCATCCACGGCGTTCCTTCATCGTCCACAATGACGTTGGCATCAATGGCATTCCAACTGTCGCGTGCAGGTATCGATTGCACTATCAAACCGGCATCGTGCCAGCCATAATCGGCACTGTTTTTATCCAAAGTTTTGGTAGAAGCGTGTCCGATGGCAGACGTATTTTTGCCAAAAGCGGAACAGGAATAAAAAACATGGTAACGACCTTGATAATAAAGCACATCGGGTGCCCAAATATGTCCGCGAAAATTTGGAATGGCGGCAATCGCCCATTTCGGCGGCTCGGAAAAAACAGGCGGCTCAATATCCCAGAGTGTCAAGTCGTAGGACGACATTATGCTCACACCAAAACCGGTTGTAAAAAGATAATAACGTTTACCTTCCTTTATCAACACAGGGTCGTGCGCCACAGGATTCACAATATTTGTCATCTGTTGCGGTGCACGTTGCCGGTTGGCATTGTTGGCATTTTCTTGCGCCAAAATTTCATAAATTGTTGAAAATGAAATTATTAAAATCAATAAAATGGTTCTCATAAAATTTTCTGCAAATGTACATTTAAAATACTTTCCCTTCGTGGATGATATTTTGCGTATTGCCGTCTGCGTCTGTGATGGTCAGGATGTATTGTTGCTGCGTGGCATCCAATTTTAAGGTGTTGGCTTTGCCGTCCACCTGCACCTTGGCGGGAATTTTCAGTTCGGCAAGCGTTGCGGCGTATTTCTTATTCTTGCCGCGGTATTCCTGTTGCCGGTGGAACACCAGCCAGAGATATTGCCGTTGCAACTCCCTGTAAGGCATTTGGAAAGTGGGAAGCGGGTTGCTGTTAGCCGGTGCAAACTGTATATATCCCCATCGTTCGGGCATGTGCATGGCTATGGCGCCCGTAGGCGACCACACCCAGTTGTGTTCGGGCAGCACCGCTCCGTTGGCTTGTTTCTTCTTCACATATTCACCGTCAATAATATCCACTTCCCATTCCACACGCGAGAAGCCCAAGCGCCAGATGTCGTTTTCCCTGGGAGCGTGGCGTTCCATCGACGAATATGGGATAGCCATCTCCACCGTCCATCCTGTGTCTTCGTCGCTTGCGTCGTTCAACGAGCCTTGCACGTTAACGGCGTGTTTCAGCCCTTTGCAGTCCCACTGAATGAGCACATTCGCACCCGAGCGGTAGGTTTTTGATAGAAACAGGTCGAAAATCGTGTTCAGCACATTGATTTCTATCTCGAAATAGTTGTGCGCCGTGTTGGACGGGTCGATGAAGACTTCAAAATCATGGTCGTGATACACCACTTGGTCGTGCTTGGTGAGCGTGCCCCACACATGCCTGTCCGTCAGTTGCGCCGCGATGTACAGATAATCCTTGTCCCACAGCATCTTTGCCTTGGTGGGATAATACGGTATCGGTTTCGAGGCGCCTTCAATATCGCGAAATTCGTTGGTCCACGGGATATTTTTCCACGCATTGTCTTCTATATTGCCGTCGATGAAAGGCGGATGGTTGGCAAAAGGCACCACATAACTTTCCGGTGTGGTGAAAAACCGTTCCAGTCCTTTGAACAAATCCGTTTGAGCATTGGCAACCGTCACAAATGCTGCCATGGCTGTGATTAAAAATATCTTTTGCATGATAATTAAAGCATGAATGTTATTTGATAGATTTTACTGCTGCATCCAATGCCTGCCAATGTTCTTCGCTCATTCTGCCGGGGGTGAAGAGGCAAATGCCCGAAGCGCCGCTCCGCAGGGAGCCGTGTATGGCTTCTTCCATTTCCGACGGCAGCAATCCGTGGTGTTCCGGGTCGAGGTGTTCGGCTTTGTGCTTCCAGTCGGGGCAGATGAACAAACCGCTGTACACGGGTATCTTGCCGTTCACCGCAGCGGTTTCCTCGCGGCAGATGCCTTCCAGCCAGTCGGCACCTTCCAGATAGAAATCATTGTAGTTCATGGGGAACACAGCGTCCAAATCCCATTTGTGCCATTCCTGCCGCACTAATTTTTTGGCAAGCGTGGGACCGGGGAACACCGCTGCACTGATTTTTTTGCCCTTGGCGTGAATGTTGGCAGCCAGGCGATTCACCAAAGTGGTAATCTGGTTGTAGCGGAATTGCTTCCACTCCTCGCTTTTGGAAGGGTCTTCCAACGATTTGACGTCGATGCCCGAAGCCGTTTTAAATGCCGCCACGCACTGGTCGCAATAGCAATAATCGGCAGGCGCATATTCTTCGTCCATCACCAAACCGTATTTATCCCACAGCCCGCGAGCCAAAATCACGTCGGGGAAACGGATATAGTCCAGATGAATGAAATCGACATCGGGAATATCGGCTATGGCTGCGTATCGCTCGTTCAGGTATTGAAACACTTCCTCTTTTTGCGGACACAGAAATTTGTAATAACCCACAAAGGCAGGCTTACTGTAAGCCGACTGTCCGTTGCGATTGACGGCATACAGGGTGGAATCGCCGAAGCTGCCGTCGCATAAGGCTCTTGTCCACACATGGTATTCCAAGCCATGGGCGTGGGCAATGCGGGCTACTTCCGCATTGTCGCTATTGTCTCTGCAGCATACGCCGGTGACGCCACGCGATTTAAGTTGTGTAAACAACTCGTTGGCATTCTCAGGATTTGCGCCCGTCCAAGCATATATTTTAACCGGATCCGGCGACTGACTGCATGAAACAAACATGCAGAAGATAAAAACGAAAAAGGATATTGACTTCATAAATAAAATTATTAAAATTTTCTGCAAAGGTACAATAAAAAATTGATATAAAAGTACTTTTTTGCAAAATAAATATAGGCTAATTTTTTTTCAGGTGCTATTTTTTGCAGACGGTGTTTTGTCCCGCAGGGACAGCACTTTATTAACCGTAGACTTCAGTCTACGGTATAAAAATGCTCAGATTCCATTAGTCCCGCATGGGACGACACTTGAGATTGGTGCAGTTTTGCTGAATAGCAATGTGTCGTCCCATGCGGGACTTGGGGGAGGCAGTGGCTCCGTCACTCCCGTAGACTGAAGTCTACGGTTAATAAAGTGCTGTCCCTGCGGGACAATAAGAGCCGCACAGTTCTGTCCATAATGGGACTGCGCTCTGGGCAAGTAAAAATAGCACCTGAAAAAACGATTTAGCCGTAAACGTAAATTTGCATCAACTGTTCTGCAATCGCCTTGTCCGAAATGCGTTTTTATCATTATTTCAAAAGTTTATTATGATAACTCCTCCATCCGACAAGCAATCTCTTTTCCGGCAAAAGCCACGCCCAAGAGCGCAATGCGCTTGTTTTCGCCTGCATAGCGTTCATAATACCGCCGAGCGCGGATTTGTGCCAATGCCTCGTCTAATAGCGCATCAGTTGTGGTTGTTCGCGCGTTGGTGTATTTAATCTCTGCTACGACTACCCGCTCTTGCCATGTCCACACGGCATCAATGCGCCCTTTGTCGGTATTCACTTCGGCATCCACCTTGAAGCCCAGCATATTGAGCCACAATAGCAGCATTGAATGATAATATTTTTCATCTTTTCCCCACAATTGGTTGGGGATGCGGGCAAACATCGCTTGCAGGTTGCGCTCAAATGACTTTGGGTCGCCATCCAAAAGGAGCTCCATCATGTCGCTACGGGTCGTATCCACATCTGCAACATCTATCGCAGCATGAGCGGCAAACAAATGGGCTGTTAATGCACGATTGACCTCTTCGTTTGGCAGACCTAAAATGTATCTTAATTCACCAAACGCATTTTTTTGTGTTTTTTTGATGGTCAGATAGCCCGTCTGAAACATCAATATGCGCGGGTTTATCGTCCGAATATCAAAACTGTCGAATCTTTCTGCCTGCATTGGAATTGGCTCCAGCAAGGCTTGTATATCATTGTGCTCTTTTAGAATATTGACTATAAAAGTGGGGCTACCGGTTGCAAACCAGTGGTCTTTAAACACTTGCTGTCTAAAAAACATCAAAGTTGAAAACGAATTATACACAAACGTTTCGCCATCCCAGGAATAGCCGTCATACCAGTATTTGATTTTCTCAATTGCCTCCTGTTTGCTGCATTCGTGCTTTTGAGCCAGTTCTACAATATAGGGGTCAAAACAGGACTCCAACTCTGCCTGCGTATAGCCGCAAATCGTGGCAAATTGTGCTTCAAGTGTAATATCTATCAGATTGTTTAACCCCGAAAAAATAGAAACCTTGGAAAATTTGGACACGCCCGTCAAAAACACAAAACGCAAATGCTCATCGGCAGCTTTCATCACCTGATAGAAATCGTGCAAAACCAGACGGTTAGCGTCTGCAATGTCAAGATTTGAGAGATTGTCGATGATGGGTTTGTCGTATTCATCAATTAAAACGACAACTTGCTTTTCGGCAGAGCAGTG
Organism: Candidatus Symbiothrix dinenymphae; assembly: GCF_001431085.1. Taxonomy (NCBI): domain Bacteria; kingdom Pseudomonadati; phylum Bacteroidota; class Bacteroidia; order Bacteroidales; genus Candidatus Symbiothrix; species Candidatus Symbiothrix dinenymphae. Next base: position 15,368 of record NZ_BBRU01000555.1, on the reverse strand, counting down.
CAACTTTTCTATCAATTCTTTAAACCTGTCGGAAAGATTTACCATCTCAAGGTTTATTTTATACTCTGCCGCTTTTGCTTTCACGCATCCCAGCAAAGAGTTCGTCAACGCTTCCGGACTCCGATTAGACGTTCCCCCAAAATCAATCCGAATCACCGGACTCGTCACTGTCCAATCCCAATTATCTTCAATCCACAGCCCCCTAAATAAGGATTTTTTGCCCTTAAATATTTCTTCCATCGTGCTCACCAGCAGCGACTTCCCAAATCGACGTGGGCGTGACAAGAAAAAAGTTGTGCCCGATGTGATAAGGTGGTGAATAACCTCTGTCTTATCAACGTACAAGCAATCATCATTGCGCAATTTCGCAAACGACTGGATTCCGATAGGTAATTTTTGCATGATCTTTTAATTTGCCGCAAAGTTACACATTTTTTGCTTACCTCCGCCCAAAATCGTCATACAAACAGCAATTCAGCAAGCAAAATGGTAAAAAAACACATAAATATCTGATAGTCAATGCCTTTATATTTAACGGTACAATGAGTTAGCCGTTTTCGTTTTCCGTTTTTTATCCCGTAGGGATGAAATAATCGTGTCATGCAATTTCCGGTAATTTTAAAATTGTTTTTATCCCGTAAGGATAAAAACAGAACGCAAAAATTTGGATTTTTAGAACAGATTTCAAAAAAAATATTGTACCTTTGCGCCGATTTTAGACAAAGTTTTTACCGGACTTCGGCTTTGTTGAAAAATCAATTTGAAAAAAGTAGTTTTTAGAAGTCCCCATAAATGAATAAATATAAATATATATATAAAATTATGAAAGCGAAAGCGAAATTGTTTTGTGTTAGTCTTCTATTGGCTACTATCGGATGTTCCGCAAAAGAAACCTACCGTGTTTCTTCCGGAAAATCGAGTATTGAACTGACAAAGTCGGGCGAAATCGTCGGCTTCAAAACCGGTAAAGTCAGCCGACCCATTCGGGGGTGCATCCGCTTGGCAGGATGCAGCGATGAAGAAGGCATTACCGTTCGGAAACAGGCAAAAGGGATACTCGAATTTTCCCGAATCGTCAAAAACCAATCCGGCAATCAAGCCCGAATCACTGAGCGGTTTATTCCAAACCACACAGGCATCCGTTGGGAAGCGGAAATTGCAGGTCTCGATGCGCCTTGGACAACGCCGATACAGCGTGTATGGGACTATAATTACCCGAATAGTGTCACTGAAAATGTAAAATTCTGGACAGCGTGGAGCGACCCTGCTTGCAGCGATACGCCGGGAACAGGAAAATGGACTGACCCCCTTTCCCCGCAGGATATTTCACAATTATCCGATTCGGTGAAACTTTATTACGGCTTGGTTCCGTTTAATTTCAATTCGACGAGCAGCAATACCCCGATAACCGCCAATCTGTTCTGTATTCCGATGCTTTCGTTTTTGGAACCGGACAGCGATTTCGGTATCACATTGGCTCAAGCCCTGTCGGACACCTTGCTCGACATCACCCTGTCGCTGACAAAAACAGGCGAAGCCACATTGGAATATTTGAATCATCGGATTTCCAAAAATTCACCCATCATCCTTCGGGCAGACATCGTTCCGCACGAAGCCGACTGGCGCGGCGGTCTGCGTTATGTAACGGAAACCTACCCTGAATATTTTGAGCCGGTCATTCCCATAGCGCATGAAATTGCCGGCACCGCTTCCTACTCCAACGCGATGGACAAGATTTGCGCCAATGCCGAAAAGTATCATAAAATGTCGTATCGCATCAATTGGCAGGCAAGTTATGATTTCCCTTGGTTTGGAATGTACATCCCGCCGGTTGCGGACGATGTGGAATGGACAACCTTCGGGCATTCCTCCGGCGGCACGCGGCCATATACCATCAAAAAGTATGAGGAGGAAGCCGCAATGATGAAAAAGCACGGCTTTTACACACTCAATTATTTCAATGTAGCCGAAATGGGTACTCATATCAAATTTCCGGCTCCCCCGCGAACGACAGAGAACGATAACGACTTGTGGAAAAACGCCAACGATTTCGTATATGAGAAACTCGGCGATGCCATTCTAATGCTGCCTGTCAATCCCGATGCCGCCAAAGGAAATCAGGCGGACTATGAAGGCAAGCCTCATCTCTCGTGGTATGCCAGTGTGGTAATGGATTGCGGTGTTCCCTCGTACCGCGATTTTCTATTGGAACAGGCGCGACTCCACATCGAAAAAGTCCCCAGCGCCGTCGGCATTTGCATTGACCGGCTCGATTGGTTACGCTACTACAACCTGCGCGGAGATGACGGCGTGAGTTGGTTTCACAGTAGACCCAGCCGCTCGTTCGTCGTTGCGTGGAACGAACTCCTCGAACCGTTGGGCAAGATATTGCACGATGCCAACAAAGTGATTTACGCCAATAATATGCATAAACGAATGGATGTCCAAAAAAATCTCGACGGCATTTACGACGAATTTGGAGACTACGGAACGGCGCTCAATCTGACGGCATTTTGCACGTTGAAATGTCCTGCTCTCGGCTGGACACGTTCGGAAAAGGATTTACAACCCGACCCGGATGCGTATTTTCAGAGGTTTATCTATCTGGGCGTTTATCCGACAGCGCCGTTAGACGGCAACGACCATACAGTACGTCCCGACACACTTGCGGACAAATACTTTACCGATTATGGTCCGCTGATGGATGCCATACGCGGCAAACAATGGGTGTTGCAGCCGCGCTGTATTGAAGTGAAGGGGGATGCGAAAGCCAATTTGTTTGCAGTCCCCGGCGGCTTCGTGGTTCCGGTATGTTTCGCCAAAGACGGAAAGACCGTTGAGGTTTTGATACGAAACGTCAAAGGGTTGGAAAATGCCAAAGCGGAAGCGATTCATCCCGGTGGTGCAACGGCGGCGGTTCCGGTTCGCTACGAGAAGGGAACACTTTCCTTGCAAGTACCTGTCGAACGAGGTACGGCAATGGTGCGTTTAACAATTAACAACACAAATAAAAAAATATGAAAGTATCCTAAATCTTTTTTTTCAGGTGCTATTATTTCGCAAACGGTGTTTTATCCCGTAGGGATTATAGCTCGGTAGAAATGGAATGTTTCCCCCATTCCTGCATCCCGTAGGGATGCAACATAATCCGCAATCGGTTGCATCCCTACGGGATGCAGGGTGGAGATGAGGATTGGCTTTTCTACCGAGCTATAATCCCTACGGGATAAGAGGCTATGTATATTTGTCCCTGCGGTACAAAACACCGTTTGCGAAATAATAGCACCTGAAAAAAAGATTTAGCCGGGTTTTCCCAAATTCAGATTCCTCCCGAATAGACCATTGTCAAATTCAAGACTCAGAGGGGAATCGCCAACCAACGATTTTTTCTTGTACATGACACTGTACACCGGGGTTTCATCCAAGCGGAAAGTAAACCCGATATTTCCGTCGGGGGATAACAATTTGACCGTTTTTTGGGCTGACACCGTAGCGGATGCCAGCATACATACGATACTGAATACTACTACTTTAATTACTTTAATTTGTTTCATTTCGTTTAATATCTTATTATTATTTCAATATTTCATCAGCATAGCGCGCATAGTGACCTTGCAATCCTTCGGCATACCGCCGCAGGACGGCTTCGCCCACTCCGTTTTGGTCGCCGCAGAGATACAGGGCTCTTGCGAGGTGCAATTCTTTCAGCGCTATGTTGCGGGTGGAGACATCGTTATAATCGGGCACTACTGCATTGCGGGCTGTTTGGTAGGAATCAAGCGCATGGCAACTTATCCCCGGCGCCGAGAGCATTTCCGCCAACACCGGGATAGCCTCTTTGCTGTTTATCGCTTCCGTAGCCATTGTGATGGCTCGATAGTGCGAAAATTCACTTTCGGGTTCGAGCAGACGCGCCTTTTCGAGGAGCACGCCGAGTGTTGAAGCGTCTTTTGCATTGCCAAGTGCTGTTATCTTGGCGTCAAGAGGGCTTAAACACATTCCAAACTGCCCCATGCCTGTGTAGTTCCAGCCACTGTCCCATTGCGATTGGCTTGCAATGTAATCTTTTAAGGTAGAAGCATATTCGCTGTTACCCAACATGCAGAGAATGCTGGCATAAATGATTTTATGCTCGGCAGGCAAATTTGGCGTTTTCAGTTGGTTACGAATCAAGGCAATACACTTTAATTTATCGGTCAGCAGCACCTCAAGACCTTTATAATTGTCGGAAACAGTCAGTGTCGCTTCTTTCAATTCCTTGTCGCTGAATGATTTAAACTCCTTGTCGGTCAATACTCTTTGGGGTAGATTACCGATGCTTACGAGGTATTTTTGAATTTTCTTTATGTCCACCTTGCGGATGGGTTTGTTTTCCTTGACGGCGACGGCTGCCAAATAGCCGACCGAATGACCCTGAGTTTGCACACAGGACTGCATCCTGATAACAGGCATCGCATCGCGGTGTGCGCTTATTCCAAGTCCTGTAATCATGATTCCGTCGATACCTTTTGGCAGAAGACTTCGCAGCGGCACATCGGCATCGTAAATTTTATGTCGCTCCATGGGCGGACTTAACAGGAAATAGGGGTCGTAGATATAACCGTGCGTATCGAACGAACTTTGATGAAACGAAATAGTATCGCTATAACGGCGATGATTGAGCACATCACATACCGAAACCGTATATTCGCCGACGACACGCCGCCGTTCGCGGGTTTGCGGAATCTTTACCATATCGTAGTTACCGGCGAATTTAACTTTCGCCTGAATATAAGCACGGGACACGTCAAGTACGTCGGTGTCGTCGATAAAGAGCCAGTCGTTGTTGTTATACCAATCGCCCAATTCCCATTTGCCCATGCCGGCTCCCTGAACGGCGAGCGAGACTTTTCCCGTATTTCTGGAATCTGCTCCTGCCGCAACCGCAATGTCGGCAGCACCGGTGCTGTCTATCAAGACCTTTGACAGTACGACACCACGTCCAAAGGGCGTTGCCACCACAATTCCGCGTACGGTATTGTTTTCCGTAAGAGCGCCGCAGCCGGTCACACCGAACCACAGTTCGCCATTCTCTTTCAACAGTTCGCGACGGAGCCACTCCATCTTCCAGTCGGATTGCGATGATTCTTTCCAGTCTTTGAACTGACGGGGATGGTCTTGGGGCGCCATGGCATGGATGCCTTCGTCGAGACGAGCCGTATATCCTTCGCGGTAGCCGTCCCAGTAATGACCTATCATTCCGAGCGAACTCAGACCGCCGAGACCGTGAAGATATTCCAACACAAGCGTTTTGGCTCCATGCTGAGCGGCAGAGATACCGGCAGTCGCTCCGGCAGTTCCCCCACCAAGCACAACGACGTCATAACTTCCCAATACGGGAAGCGCTCCCGCAGGAGAATCCACATAGCCCTTGTGACGTCCTTTGCGAAGCGGTTTCAGGATTTCCCCTATCTCGCCGTAATTATGTGCGTTTGCCTTTGTCTGACGAACAGAGAATTGCGAAGGCATAGCTACTTTTTTTACTTCAGCGCCGATTTTGTCGCCCAATATCTCGCCAAGGAACATGCCTGTAACAGGTCGCATCACTTTCGCCATCGTGTCGCGCGACAATCCGGCGGCGGGACCAATCACCCAGAGGTTGGCAATACCTTTGGGACGGAAAGCCGACTCCGGCAGTTTGCGCACGGAAGTCAACTTGTCGGAAAAAGAACTTTCGCACACGAGCGTTTCTTTCGGTATATACCACAAAAGGTCGGAACTGTCCACCTGGTCGGCATCCCATGTTTTGTCGCGTGCCAACTGTTCTACTTGCATCAGCGAGGCATACGAGTTGTCTTTCACGAAAACCGAGAAAGTATATTGAGTTGCCGGATATTTTTTACCTCTCCAGCTGACAGGTTGCGCAAAAGGTGTCGCTTTCGTTATTTCGTCTGCCTGCTTGGGACTGTTGCCTATTACGGTATAAATGTAATCACGCACGCCCGGCTCGAACTTCGCCGTCTCCGCTCCGAACATTGCAGCCACCGAAGCGGTATGCGTGGCATCGAGCACGCCCTTGCAGCGCACAGCCTGCCGACCGGAACGATTGGCAATCACTACACCGGCGGGATTGCCCGAACGGTCGGTAATGACATTCGTCACATAGCAACTGTAAAGAAAATCGACGTTGTTGTCTATCAATTCGCTTTCGAGCGTCGTCTTGACATGCAGCGGCACAGGGTGGTTTCTGTCGGGGAAGATTTTGCGGGCAAGCGGCGTCTGTGGATTTTCGTCCGCAGAACGTTCATAGAGCATCGACCCACAAATATCATTGCCCAGATACGGCAATTCCGCCACAAGGAATACCTTACAGCCTTTTTTAGATGCCGCAACCGCCGCCGCAATAGCCCGCGAACTGCCGCCGACAACGACAAGGTCAACTTCGGCAATCACCGGTATCTTGCGTGACGACTCTGAGGCGTAATCCATATCAGGCAGCAAGGGCTGCATGGCTGCGCGGGCTTCCGCCACATTACCAACGGTAGCCAGCACACCGCTCGCCGCCGTTAGTTTGATAAAATCTCTTCTAAGCATTGTTTTTATTTTTTATTTATTAATAATTTCAAAAATTTCATTTCACAAAAGTAATATTTATTTTAAATGATAACTAAATTCCAGTGAAAATCACATAACCGTTACATAACCATTACATAAGAATATTACTGATTATCAATGGTTTAACTTAAAAAAAAGTTCCACAATTACATTACCATTACATAACCATCACATAACCATCACATAACCATCACATAACCATCACATAACCATCACATAAGAATATTGCTGATTATCAATGGTTTAACTTTTCAAAATAGCCCCATAATTACATTACCGTTACATTAGCGTCACATTAGATATTACTGATTATCAATGGTTTAACTTTTACAAATAGCCTTATAGTCAAAAACCATTACATTAGCGTTACATTAAATTATCCCCAAAAAGGGATATAACGGGAGTAGCGTTTGGCTTTATTATCAGGGTCTTCGTCTTTAATAAATCCGGCTTCTATTGCGGTCTTTATAATTTTGGAAACCGTTGGATAATTCTTTTCTTCCACCTCAAACCGTTCACGCAGGCTTTGATTTGTCATTTTTTCATTTTGCGTATAGCGCAGGCAACAGTGTTGATAACACGCATTTATCTTGTCTTTGTGACTCATTTCCGACAGTTTTTGATACGCATATATTGTTACTGTTGTTCTGAGTTCATCAACCAAAATATTGATTGGCGGCAAGTGGTATAGTTCGTTATTCGATATGGCTTTATCCATGCCACTTCCTTTTTCTTCACAGAGGTTGGCTCGACGCATCAAGTCTGCCATTTTTTCGTTTCGGGAGACATATTCGTCTATAAACCGTTCGGGAACAATCAGCGGTTGCCCCGGGTTGGATATGGCAACGCGGTCGGCATAAATTTCTACCATCGGGAAACCTTTTTCTTCCGGATTTTGATGGATAATGCAGTTGGCTGTCAACTCGCGAATGGAAATTTCGGGATAGGTGCGTTGGTTGTCACGCAAGGCTCTGCCAATGACTTCATTCGCCGGCAACTGTCCGTTTATCCAATCCATCATGCTTTCAAAGCCTACACAATAGCCTTTGGTAAAACTTTGTTCCCTTTCCGTTTCCGTTTTGCCTTTTCCTTTGTAAACAATTACTCGGACGGCTTTTCGGTAGAGGTCGTCAAAATCGTTCAGGTTTTTAGCAAACAGCAAAGCACCCAATTTCGTGATGGAGTAACCCGAATTTTCTTTCACTATCAACTGTTCGGAAATAAATTTCTCAATCACACCTGCTTGATTGCTTGGATATGGAATTTTTAGCAATTCAAAGTAAGTTTGTGTACTTAACAAATCTATCACTTCGGATGCGGAAAGTTTGGATTTGGCAATTTCATTTTCCAATTGGTAATCGGTATTTTGCCAAATCTTACGTTCTTTTTCCTCAAAATCAATCAACTTCCTCGTAATACTGCCTACTCGGATGTAGGCTTGGTGCAAAAACAAGACAGGACGATTTTTAGCGGCAGGAACAATAAACAGAGAAATATGCTTACCTTCTTCATAATCAAATTCCTCTATTGTGAAATCAATACGTGGATTCAATCGTGATGCAAGCCAATTTTCCAATTCTTCGTTGCCCTTTTTATGGCTTTTTGCTTTGAAGTCAGTACCTAAAACACGATGCGTTTCATTTTCAATGCCGAAAACCAAATAGCCTAATGTTTGATTATGAAGCCGTGCTGTATTGGACAATGCCGAAATCCGTTCCCCGATTTCTTCCGGGGAATGAAAATTATGTTTGAATTCAATCCATTCATTTTCTTTGGGTTGAGATGTCAAATCGTTGACTAACGAAATCAATTGTTCTGTCTCCATTGCAAAATTATTTAACAGCACAAAGGTAGGTTATTTTTGGCAATCAACAAAATTTCAATTAAAAAGGGGCGCACCTGCGGTGCGCCCCTACAATAATCCGGGTTATGGGAATGGACGCACAAACGTCAGCCTAAGCCCGCCAAAATTGTGATTGGAGACAGCTGCAGTCCACTTGAATTTATGTAGTCCCGCATCCAGCGGAAGTTCTACCTGGGGATCCACCCATTCAAAAAGACTCCAATTCCTATTATTGGTAATGGGTATCCGACCGAGTATGTCCATGTTGTCGCAGGTAAGAACGGCAAAAGCGCCCTCTCCATCCTTAGCCCGATTATACTCAAGCTTATATATTCCGGCATCTACTACTTCTACCGTATAAACCCACCAATCTCTTTCTCCCATCCATCCTACACCTACGAGACCGGGGGTGCCGGCGGCGTTTCTGGCATTATAATCAATCCCGCCATAGCCGTTGTTATAGGGTCCGCCTGTTTCACCTCCGGCATTCCGATAGGCGTTTCCGTCGTTGCTAGAGCCATTTGCTCGGAAGAGTGCCTTACCCGGTCCGCCAAAGTCGTAAGCTCCTGCGCTGAGGACGAATGGCGCTAAATTCGTAACATAATACGGATTGCCTATATAAGTAGCCGCTGTAGGTGGGAATGGGGTTGTTAGCGTTAAGTAGGCATTTAAATCAGCCGTGTTCATCGTCGTTATATTTAGATTATAACCGGTAAGAGGGACCTCTTCAATGGCGTCTTTCGGCAACACCTTAAAAGAAAGATCTACAGATAAGGTTTGACTTGCCGACAAACCGGAGAGTACGACTAAGTTTCTGCTTCCCGATGCAGTTGTACTATGCGTACCTGATGCGTTGGTATAGCTATACGTTACCTCGGTAACAGTATATACATTGGGGAAAGCCTTCCAAACGATAGCGGCTTGCGTTGTGTTGGCGGTATATGATAAACCGTCAATCATCAACAGATCTATATCCGCTTGGGTGATAGGTTTTCCTTCCGCTGTTACCGGCGTGGATACATTGCCATACTTGTCCTTGGTATAAATCTTGAAGTGATACACTTGCGCAATTTTAAGCCCCTCAATATTCACAAAGGAACGCGCAGGCTCAAACTCCACTACCGTATCGGCATATTCCACCACGGTTTTTACCGCTCTCGGGAGATACAGGGAGTCGGGGTCACGGCTCGACAACAAGTCAATCTCTACCCTTTCAAGACCTGCTCTCAGTTTTACGTTCGTTTGCACATATCCGGCCGGATAGACCGTTTCGGAATCGACAAGCTCGTTGATGTTGTCGTAAATATCGCCGTTGCATGAACTCATCAATGCAACCATTCCTGTCAAAATAAAATACTTTTTCATCTTTATTTATTTTTAATTTGTAATTCGTAATTTCTGTCACGGTGTTTGTACTTGCGCTTTTCTGCCAAACAGCGTTATTTCGGACAATAGACCGGGAGAAGCGTAGTCACGTCTAAATCGCTCAATAGCCTCGTACCTGAAATAGCGGGTGCGCGGTGTGTATTTCGGGTCGTCGGGATACATGAAAGCTTCATCGCCTTTTATACCCTGAAGCATCATCTCCAGCTCGCTCATATCAGTAGGCTTCTCAATAAATACCTCATTGATGAGCCTCCATACGCCCGTGTCCTTGTCGCCGTCTAACCAGTAAACCCTGTATATTTGCACATTACTATACTCGTAAAACCATCCGTGATTATCAAGCTTGCATTCCCAAGGATAGGCATACGTCCACTTTTGGTGGGTAGTGATGCGGCTTATTTCATAATAAGCACCGAGGTCAACAAGGACATTAAAGGCATTGTAGGGCGGTCTGTTATTGACATCAATCAGCGTTGGCACGCCATCCACCATTTTTTCTACATTCCACGTTCCGTTAAATTCGGCCACATTGATGGCTATATTGACACCATCATTCTCGAGGATTCCATCTATGATGCACTCGTTTTTTCCCATCCCCATACTTCCATTCGACATATACACAGCCCTTCCGAGTGAATCTACCCCGATTTCCGTTCCGGGGACAGGCAATGTCCACAGTTTTTTGTTCAGCATCGAGTCCCGCATCACGTTCAGTGTCCCCATATCGTAGGCTTTGGATTCGTTGCCATAAGCGTCGGCAACGGTGACTTGCACTTTGACAGGTTCAGTCGCGGGAATGTCCAGGTCCTTAATGAACTGCCGGTCAACACGTTTCCTTGACGAAATTGCCTGACGCACCGAACGGGGACTTCCATTCAGGGAATAACTTAAATCAACATATATGCTGATATTTTGCTGCAAATCGTTTTCCCAGTCGAGCATCAAGGCTGCAAAAGCGGGTTTTACCGTCAGCGATTCCGCCACCTTAGTGAAAGCAGGTTCTAAGGGTTTTACGGGAGGAACATTTACCGCATTTGAAGATTTGTTGCCTGCCCTGTCTACGGCATACAGTTGAACGACATGTTCTGTGGTATCGGCAAACCCCCATAATTCCAATGATTTGGCATAAAGCGACACCGCCGACTTTATGACTTTACCGGTGGTTTCTGATGTAAATGAGGCTTCAATACTTATCAAATCCTCGTCGTCGGGGATTTTGTAAAAAAACCTCGCACCACCGGGAAGCCGCTGCACACTGTCAAACACAGGAGGCGCCGGCGGAGTAGTATCATCCGAAGAGATGCCAAACCGTTCCCCCTCCGAGCAGGCATAAAAACCTGCCACCGCAAGAAGCAATAAAATTGCCATTTTCCTAAAATTTTTCATAATCTATAATTTTTAAATTTTTAATATCTAAACTCTAAACTCTAATAACTAAACTCTAAACCTACCATCCCGGATTTTGAATAAGTTTTTCATTCTTGTTCAATTCACTCGTAGGAAGCGGCCAAAGGCAATCGCGCAGGGTAAACATGCGGGGCTGACAAAGTCGCACTTGGAAAAAATCTGTGGCATTCTCGCCGGCCTTATCCCATCCCATCACAGGGGCATTGAACTCCGTTACTGCTTTTCTGGCGCGGAGCATATCCCAGAAAATGTGTCCTTCGAACGCAAATTCCACTTTTCTTTCGTGAGCGATGATATCTCTCATGTCATCTTTATAGCGATGCTTGCCTCGAGCTGTCCCCGTTACGTTTGGTCCGGTGTAGGCATCTTGCACAGTTGGAATGCCTGCTCTTAGACGCACCTTGTTGATAGCTTCCCACACCTCGTCATTGGGAGCATCCAATGTCTCGTTGAGTGCTTCGGCTTTCATCAGATACAAATCCGCCAGACGGATAATCGGTGTCGGGTAGAGTGTTATTGTCCGAGGGTCATCATTCATACTGGTTATCTCTACCGGTTTTTGCGCCCCTATAGCCGTCCAAAAGGCATAAGAGGACTGTGCACTTTGCACGCCACCCGGTGTGCCAAAATAGAATTTCGTGGGGATGCGCCAGCTGTATGCCCGCCAATAACTGCCGGTGATACCGACATTGGCATAAAAACGCAACTCCCTGTTCAGGTAGAGTTTAATCGTTTCGGCATCGGGTTGCAGGATACCGCGTGTCTTGGCATATTCCGTCGGATTGGACGACGGACCGGGGGTTGTCACTACATCATACTTGGTGGCGTCACTGAATGTAATGTCTTCATCCAGGGGAAGCCCGTTAGCAGTATAAAACCGTTCCAGAGTTTTGTAGCTGGCACCCAAGGACTGTGAGCTATTTCGTGGATTATTCCAGCCCATGGTTCCCGGATGGCCAAGACCATTCTGAATCATGATATTTGCATCGGTATATATTTCCTGGTTATCCGTGAAGGGGAGATTGGAACATCCCCAAATCAGCTCCTTGTTCCACCGGTCGCATATCACCATTCTCAAATTATAATAGGTCTGCATGATGTCAGTGTTGGCATCAAAGTCAGCCTGGTCTACATCCAGTATCCTTTTTTCGTACCTATACATCGCCACTCCGTTTGCCTCGCACAGCTCGATGGCTTTGTTGATGGCTGTGAGCGCATCCTGCCATTTGACTTGTGTGGTGGCGGCATCGTCCTGAGGGAAAAAGAGACCTTTGTCAGCATCATAAAAATTGTTGTAATCGCCGTTGCCGCTGTAGAACTTACTTGCCCTGTAGAGCAGCACCCGCGCTTTGATGGCTGAGGCTCCCAACTTGTCTATTTGCCCGAGGTCAATACCTTCCCTTCTCATGGCAAGAGCGTCTATGGCTTCATCTATTGTCTTGACGATATAGTTGAAACACTCGTCAATTTTACTGCGCGGTACGTACATGGATTCCAGTTTATCGTTAGGCGATACTACTTTGTCCATAATCACTATGGGACCATACTGCCGCAGCAGCAAAAAGTGATAATAGGCTTTCAGGAACTTCGCCTGCGCTTTCCAGTCCTCTTTTTCAGAGAAAGACATATCTTGTACTGCATCAATCCTGTTGATGAAATCGTTACACACGCCAATGCCCACATACAACGGCTTGGCACCATCGGTTCCCGACCATATACCCAGATAGGGTGCATCGGGAGTCATACGCCGTTCCATCACCCGAATAGGCGACCACTGGGTGTAATCCACGTTATACTCCGGTTGAACCCATTCGTCGCCCAGCAGCCAAGTGGATTTTCGCCTGTTATCCAAGGGCATATAGAAGTAAACGCTTGCCAATGCATTATAAGCCTCTTCCCGCGTGGTATAAATACCTTCCAGGGTCTTGTTCTTGTCCGGAACGATGTTTAAATAATCCGAACATGACGGAAAGACGCACATCGCGGCAACAGATGATAAAATAAATTTTCTAATTGATTTCATAATTTTTAATTTTTAATTTTTAATTTTTAATTAAAATGATACTTGTAATCCCACATTAAACCTCCTGTTGAGAGGATAACCCATACCGCTTCTGCCCATTTCGGGGTCCCACTGCTTGAAGGGGCTAATCACAAAGAGGTTTTCGGCACTGAAATACAAACGAATGTTTTCCAGTCCTATTCTCTTGATGTTGTCGAAATTGTATCCCGCTTCAACAGTCTTGAGCCTCAGGAAGGAGGCATCGCGCAACCACCACGACGATGGCTGTGTATTGTTCGCTATCTCCTCAGTGGATAAACGAGGCCAGAAGGCATGCACGTCCGGATTTGTTTCGCTCCACGAGCCGCGCGCCACTATTGCCAAAGCATTGCGCCTACTTACAAAGGGTGCTATGCCGTGTGCATCAAGGCTGCCATTGCCATCACTGTCATAATTTCCCTTGGGGTCGATAAAGAACGAAACCCTTGCACTCCCCTGGAAGAAGAAAGACACGTCCACTTTCTTAAAACCGGAGGACAGTCCAAATCCGTACTGTATTTCGGGCGTTGTGGGAAAGCCCATGGGGATTTGGTCGTTCTGATTTACCACGCCATCACCGTTGACGTCCTTGTATTTGATGTCGCCGGCTCGGGGAATGCTGCCTCCAAAAATCTGCGACGGGGAGCGCGCCACTTCTTCATCGTCCACAAAGAGGCGCTCTGCCACATAACCCCACTGCACACCGGCACTGCGTCCCTTCCTGTTGAGGTATTCATCCTTATTATTAGGTTCATCATATTCCGTATATTTGTTCGCGGCATACGTCATATTGACACGTCCCGTGAGCCAAAAATCGTTGGTGAAAAACTTCTGGTAGTCGATAGAGCCGTCGATACCCTGCGATTCCATCTTGCCGACATTACCGTACACCTTGGTTTCCAATCCTGCCGTTGTCGGGATGTTTGAACGCTCCATATAGATATTGCTCCGGTTCTCCTTGAAAAAATCTACCTGCATTTTCAGCGGACTGCCCTTAAGCAAGCCCAATTCCAGTCCGACATTGAATTTCTCGGAAACTTCCCATCCTATATCGGGATTGGCATACCTGACTATTGAATATCCCGGCTTGGAGTAATCCAATCGTTCACCCCATTTATATTCTCTGCCACCGTCCGAGATTTGCGAAAGGAAATGAAACCTGTCCTTCCTCGCTGCAATAGCATCGTTACCGACCAATCCCCAGGTGAATTTGAATTTCAGCAAATCAACAATGTCCTTGGCGGGTTCCCAAAATGATTCATTGGAAACCAGCCAACCGGCACCGAAAGAGGGAAAGAAACCGAATTGCTTGGAGCCGGTAAATTTCTCCGAACCGTTGTAACCGTAGCCAAATTCAGCGAAATAGCGGTCGTCAAAATCGTAGGTCACACGGCCTGAATTGCCGACATTCCGTTCCGGTAAAGTTTCAAATATATCACCACCGGCAACACTGAACAGGTTTTCCTGCACCATGAACACCGTCATGGCACCAACGGAATGTAAGCCGAATGTACGGTCCCAGTTCGCACGGCCTTCAAAATAATACTTGACGGAACTGGTGCGCTCAGGCACCGCCTGAGTGAGCGCGGGTGTTCCATTGTTGTTAAGACGAAACAGCCGGTAGTCACCCGTAATCAGGTTATAGTCCTGCAAGTCATAAAAATACGGATTGTAGGTCCTTTTCATGCCATATTTTGACCAGGTACTGGCGGACACTTTTGCCTGTAATTTCAAGCCTTTGGTCACGAAGTCCAAATTCTGCAACAGGGTAGCCTGCGCGGTAACGGTGCTCTCGTCTCTCGTTTCATATCCCTTCACCATTTCGGCGTAAGGATTGCTTTTCATACCTGTTGATGATGTTGCCAGCGGACGGTTTCCGAACATTGTATGAGCCACATTTTGGTAGGCGAGGTCCGGCTCATATACCACAGGGAAATCCACAGGATTGCCCTCTATCACCATATTGAAGATGTCGCTTGCTGAGGTGGCAGGACCCGTATATTTCTCATACCGTGCCAGCAGGCGTGTGTCTAAGGTAGTCGTGGGCGACAGTTTGAATATCACATTGTTACGGAGATTGAACCGGTTAATGTCGAT
>NZ_BBRU01000554.1:0-205 GCF_001431085.1 Candidatus Symbiothrix dinenymphae | reverse complement strand
GGTTATCTCAAATTCCACCGTTCGGGAATCTTTGTAATTGCCTTTGCCGTTTATGGTTACGGTGGCTGTCCCTTCGTTTGTGTTGTTGCTGTAACTTAGAGTGTAGTCCGTGTTGATTGTGAGTGGGCGACCGCCGTCCACCACGTTAGGTAGCGGTTTGATTTCTTTGCCGGTGTACTTTTGAGCGGCGATGCTTGCCACCGTC
>NZ_BBRU01000553.1:0-211 GCF_001431085.1 Candidatus Symbiothrix dinenymphae | reverse complement strand
CCGACATCCTCAACTATGCCAACGACATTGCCCGTACCGCTAAAGGTAGCGTTCGTAGTGCCATCGTAAGTTCTGCTATCGACTGAAAAACCTGTGAGCGTAACCGGCTTGGGTGTAATCGCGGCGGGGGCTACGACATCAGCCGGCTGAGCCATCAACTCATAATTGTCTTTTTCCGTGCCGCCGAGCGTGAAATCGGCAAATGTAACCG
>NZ_BBRU01000552.1:0-211 GCF_001431085.1 Candidatus Symbiothrix dinenymphae | reverse complement strand
CGGTTACATTCAGCGGTTTCGCGCTCGGCGGCACGGAAAAAGACAATTATGAGTTGATGGCTCAGCCGGCTGATGTCGTAGCCCCCGCCGCGATTACACCCAAGCCGGTTACGCTCACAGGTTTTTCCGTCGATAGCAGAACTTACGATGGCACTACGAACGCTACCTTTAGCGGTACGGGCAATATCGTTGGCATCGTTGAGGATGTCGG
>NZ_BBRU01000551.1:0-211 GCF_001431085.1 Candidatus Symbiothrix dinenymphae | reverse complement strand
AAAACTACGATGGCACCACCACCGCCACCATTACAGCATCCGGCACTGTTGTTGGCACAGTAGGCTCGGATGATGTAGGCGTAGCAAACGGCATGGCTACTTTTGCAGACAAGAATGCGGGCACGGGTAAAACGGTTACATTCAGCGGTTTCGCGCTCACAGGGGAGGATAAGAACAACTACACGCTGCAAGCACAGCCCACCGCCGTAAC
>NZ_BBRU01000550.1:0-211 GCF_001431085.1 Candidatus Symbiothrix dinenymphae | reverse complement strand
AAAACTACGATGGCACCACCACCGCCACCATTACAGCATCCGGCACTGTTGTTGGCACAGTAGGCTCGGATGATGTAGGCGTATCAAACGGCATGGCTACTTTTGCAGACAAGAATGCGGGCACGGGTAAAACGGTTACATTCAGCGGTTTCGCGCTCACAGGGGAGGATAAGAACAACTACACGCTGCAAGCACAGCCCACCGCCGTAAC
>NZ_BBRU01000549.1:0-220 GCF_001431085.1 Candidatus Symbiothrix dinenymphae | reverse complement strand
TGTGTTGTTGCTGTAACTTAGAGTGTAGTCCGTGTTGATTGTGAGTGGGCGACCGCCGTCCACCACGTTAGGTAGCGGTTTGATTTCTTTGCCGGTGTACTTTTGAGCGGCGATGCTTGCCACCGTCACCGTTGAAGCGGTAATGCTCTTCGGGATGATGGTGAAGACTTTATTTGCAATGCTGATAGCGTAGTTGCCGCCGGCAGTCAGTGAGCCTTGA
>NZ_BBRU01000548.1:0-220 GCF_001431085.1 Candidatus Symbiothrix dinenymphae | reverse complement strand
TGTGTTGTTGCTGTAACTTAGAGTGTAGTCCGTGTTGATTGTGAGTGGGCGACCGCCGTCCACCACGTTAGGTAGCGGTTTGATTTCTTTGCCGGTGTACTTTTGAGCGGCGATGCTTGCCACCGTCACCGTTGAAGCGGTAATGCTCTTCGGGATGATGGTGAAGACTTTATTTGCAATGCTGATAGCGTAGTTGCCGCCGGCAGTCAGTGAGCCTTGA
>NZ_BBRU01000547.1:0-234 GCF_001431085.1 Candidatus Symbiothrix dinenymphae | reverse complement strand
CACAGTGGATAATGCCGCAGTGGATATTGATAATAAAGTGCCGGGGGATGACTTAATCCTATTGGATGCTTCGGCTGCTTTTGCCGACAAAAATGTGGGCACACGGTCGGTTACATTTGCCGATTTCACGCTCGGCGGCACGGAAAAAGACAATTATGAGTTGATGGCTCAGCCGGCTGATGTCGTAGCCACCGCCGCGATTACACCCAAGCCGGTTACGCTCACAGGTTTTTC
>NZ_BBRU01000546.1:0-234 GCF_001431085.1 Candidatus Symbiothrix dinenymphae | reverse complement strand
GAAAAACCTGTGAGCGTAACCGGCTTGGGTGTAATCGCGGCGGTGGCTACGACATCAGCCGGCTGAGCCATCAACTCATAATTGTCTTTTTCCGTGCCGCCGAGCGGGAAATCGGCAAATGTAACCGACCGTGTGCCCACATTTTTGTCGGCAAAAGCAGCCGAAGCATCCAATAGGATTAAGTCATCCCCCGGCACTTTATTATCAATATCCACTGCGGCATTATCCACTGTG
>NZ_BBRU01000545.1:0-253 GCF_001431085.1 Candidatus Symbiothrix dinenymphae | reverse complement strand
GCTGTCAGCAATGTCTCCCCAATCCGCACAAGATAGACCCCGGGTGTGGTTGGTATCGGTAGTTGTAGGGATGATTGCGGGGATGATTGTAGGGGCGGTTGCGGGGATGGTTGCGGAGTCGTGGCACGCCACGCCTCTACCGGTAATGTTGACCCCGCGCGACCGTTTAAATCATAGATTGTGATGTTTGTAACACCTTCCGGAACGCCTTCGATGGTGATGAAATCACCGCCATGCACCGGATTGGGATATA
>NZ_BBRU01000544.1:0-3859 GCF_001431085.1 Candidatus Symbiothrix dinenymphae | reverse complement strand
GGGGCGGGGTCGCGGCGGGGGGATATGCTGGGGGAAAGGTTGGGGGGGGGGGCAGGAAGGAGGATTTCGCTGTGCGACGAGACACTAGTCGTTTGGGGGGGGGGGTTAACATCGGCTCCATCGTCATTATCACGTATACAGTCCCATGCATTTCTCTTATCATCTTTTGGTGGAACAAAATGACTGGAGTGAACTGAGTCTAACGATGACGACTTCGACGACTTTGAATCGGTTTCATCATCATCATCATCCTCTTCCTCTTCCTCATCCTCATCCTCATCTGAATCCGGCGTATCCGGCGTCGGCGGCGTTTCCGTTTCCGAATCCTCTGATTTCGGATCCGGATCCTCTGTTGTCTCTTCCGAATCCTCTGATTCCGGTTCCTCTGATTTCGTTTCCTCTGATTTCGTTTCCTCTGATTCCTCTGTTTCCGTTTCCGTCGACGGCGGCGTCGGCGGCGTCGGCACCGGCTGCTGCGGCGACGGCGTCTTCTTCCGCTTCTTCGGCGGCGGCGGCTTAGGCTTAGACTTATGCTTAGGCTTCTCCGTCGTCGTATCCTCCGTCGTCTCCTTCGTCGGCTCTTCCGTCGTCTCCTTCGTCGTCTCCTTCGTCTCCTCCGTCGTCTCCTTCGTCTCCTCCGTCGTCGTCTCCGTCGTCGTCTCCGGCGGCGTCGGCGGCTTCGGCGGCGTCGGCGTCGGTGTCGGCGTCACCAACGCCGGTCTCTTCACTTTCACTTTCTTCTTCGGCTTCGGCGTCGGTGTCGGTGCCGGCGGCTTCGGTGTTGGTTTTGGTTTTGGTTTTGGTTTTGCTTTTGGTGGGTGCGGGAATTCCACAAATAGCACAGGAATGAGCTGATTTCTTTTTTTTCTTGCTATGTCGAATGCTTTATCTACGGTTCTTTTTCCGCTCTGGACGGGTTTCTTCTTTATGTCTATATCTGACTTCCATCCTTCATATTGTTTGTTTGGTCTTCTCACACGTGCTTTCCATTTCTGTTTTAGTTCATCATTTCTCCATTTTCGTGCTGTCGCCACCGCTTTTCCATGCCTCTGGCGGTTGTTCCATTTGTCGTACGTGTTACTGGCGAAAAAATCACCGGCAAACGCGTGCGGGTGCCGCTGTCTCCAATTAGCAAAAGCAGACATACCATCGAAATATAAATCCGCAGGCATCGACCCCACCGGACGCGCAGCATCCCATGCATTAAATGCCGTTCTGCTTATGTTCACACTCGAGGTGTGAACAGTTCGGAAAGGTAAGGCCTCCGCGTGACTTATATCCACATTACCGTGCCCGTCCGTTGAACTCATCGTTATAAGTCCGCCATTAACATCACAAAACATGATATCCCCATTAGGTAATCTTTTGACGAAATTACCCAGCGCGTCTCTTTGGGCGTAGGAAGACTGCGCCTCCGAAAGCCTTTTCATTTCTACTTTACCATCTGCAGCTACCGTCCGGTGATACATATATGGTTTTCCATCTGCGCTGTTCAATCCCCAAAAAAAGTTCGCTTGCCCGATTCGAGGGGCTCGTGTCGAGCTGGAGCTGGAGCTGGTGCTGGATCCGGAACTTGAGCCTGAGCCTGAGCCTTTGGACGCATGTGAGCGACGGGTAGCGTTATAAAAATTAGGATAACCCTGACTCCGGGGAGTACCGGGTCGGCGGGTAGCTATGTGGCTTCTTATAGCACTGTGCTTACTGTTACCACCGTTACCATTGCGAGAACCCGGATGCAAAACAGCTCTGTTAGCTACCGGTTGCACCGACACTGCTGCGAGGGCACTGCCGCCGGCATCAGAGCTCACCGCACCGTCGGCAGCCACCCTACGCGCAGACACAAACTCGCCGCTAACCTTCCCTTCTTCGTGCGCAGACACATACACCCTGTGGGTGCGATTGCTGCTTGAGCCAAACGAATAAATCGTGTCGTGGGAGGTGCTGATGCCAACGCTGCCCACGCCGGCGCCAAAGCTGAGATTCTGCGTATATTCGCCCGTTAATTTGGCTATTTCATTTTGTGCCAAAATGCGGAGCCACCCGTTTATCTGGTCGTACGCCATGAGAACCGAATCCTGAGGGCACTCCTCTATAGGTCCCAAATCAGGCACATCTATCTTCTTCATAGTCTCCAGCGAGGTGCTGTCCCAAATAATGGTATAGCTCGGTCCGGAAGGAGCACCCTCCGCCGTTGCCCGCTCGTGAAACGCGGTATCGCTGTTCAACTTTCCAAATTTGCTATGGTTTTCACGTAAATGCGACACATAGAGCGGAGCGGTGATATTTCTGACATCAATGCCGTAATTGCTTAGCAATTTGGCGCACATGGCACTGTCGTTCCACTCTTTGGTTCTGTTCTTTATTTTTGGGATGACAATGCGCGACAACAATCCCCTCACGGCATCCTCCCACCTGGGAATCACGAAGTTCTCTATTTCATATTCCGTGTAGGCAAAACTTGTTTCAAAACTCTCCCCTACTCCCATAATAGATGTTTTGCCGATAGCAAAATCTTGAGTCCGGTCTGTAAAAATGTTATCCGGGTTGGAAAAAGTCTCTGTCCGGCTAATCTCCACAGCATTGACTTTGCCAAAGAGGGTATTCACCGCCTGCCCGACAAACAAATCGCCCGGGTCGCCCACCAGCACCTCAGCACCGGCACCCATAAGGGCAGGGTTACCCATCGTGGAAAAGCCCTGAGTGAACGTGTAGGTCGTTTGCGTAGAGCCATTGTCCATTGACATCTGGTTAGTCTCCAATCCCGTGCCTCCTGTTCCATAAGCGGAGGCAGACGTGCCAACAACCCCCAGCACCATCATCGTGGAATAGCCGAGCGAGAGGGTATTTTTAGAAGTTATCAACGTGCCCTTTGCCCATGAATCAAACTCAGTGTGCACCAGCGTTGTACCGGCATTGATATAGGCATAGCTGCTTGTGCCGGGAGGGTCGTGGAGCACAAAATCCACTTTCGGAGGTGCTGTCGTCCGGAAATCGGTGCCGGTGGATGTTCCGCCCAGCACGTATGCTTCCAAACCTGTAGCACCAAAATCATCCGAATAATAGGACCGTCCGCCGGTGGTCATCGTGGTCGACAACCGCGACGGACCGTCGCCACTCGGAGCTCCAACAACAAACTCATAAAAGCCAACTCCTGATTCCGCATCCAAAGCAATAGTAACCGGCGCAGAATTTTCAGCGATGGTGGATGTGATGCTAAAGGTTGCATCCTCCACCGAGTGCGCCTCTATGGTTAATTTCTCGTCACTGACATAATATTCATTAGCCTGCAGCACAAACAGATACGATTTGCCTTGCAGGAATACCGGTTTGTCAAAGGTGTAAAAATTGGCATCGTTCGGTTCCAAGTCCAAATTCACCAGCATAAGCGTTGTGTCGGCAAAAACATACTCTTTTTCACCAAAATAATCGACAAAATCACCCGCCGTTTCATCTTCGTCATTCCACACCCACTGCCGCAGGGTGTAAATCGGTTCCGCACGATAATTATAGTTCCATTCCTTGTGGTAGCGGATGGTGTCTGTTTGTTCGCCCCGAGTGAGCATGTTTTTCTTCATCGTAGCGTCATCGGCAACGGGCGCATCGCGCAGGTCGAGCCTTTCATGTCTGTCGTAGACAGTACCATGAAAACTTGTTTTAACAGGCTCTATATCATACAGTTCGGGGTACAGCCAAGCCACATATTCGCCGGAGACGGGGTTGACATGAATCGTGATGCTATTGCCGTTTATCGTCATCTCTGTTTCATCCTGCGCAAAGGCACCGGGCTCAAATCCGGCATCTTCTAACGCCAACTCATATTCCCACTCATACTCAAATTCATAATCATCCTCGGATTCGT
>NZ_BBRU01000543.1:0-255 GCF_001431085.1 Candidatus Symbiothrix dinenymphae | reverse complement strand
TCGCAGCCGAACTCACCGTGAGGGGTGCCTTGTTAATCGTTGCCGTTACGGCGGTGGGCTGTGCTTGCAGCGTGTAGTTGTTCTTATCCTCCCCTGTGAGCGCGAAACCGCTGAATGTAACCGTTTTACCCGTGCCCGCATTCTTGTCTGCAAAAGTAGCCATGCCGTTTGATACGCCTACATCATCCGAGCCTACTGTGCCAACAACAGTGCCGGATGCTGTAATGGTGGCGGTGGTGGTGCCATCGTAGTTTT
>NZ_BBRU01000542.1:0-270 GCF_001431085.1 Candidatus Symbiothrix dinenymphae | reverse complement strand
CCGGTGCCTGGCGGTTTTTTCACCCCTATCGAGGGGGTTCCGGAGGGTTATAAAAACTCCAAAAGCTAGGATTTAACGGGCCGCGGGGTGCCACCATTCCGGGTGGGGGCGGGGCGTCCCCCGCCCCCCCACCCCCCCCCCCACCCGCCCCTACAATCATCCCCGCAATCATCCCTACAACTACCGATACCAACCACACGCGGTGTCTATCTTGTGCGGATTGGGGAGAAATTGCTGAAAGTGGTGGTGGAATGAAAACAAATGAACAAT
>NZ_BBRU01000541.1:0-322 GCF_001431085.1 Candidatus Symbiothrix dinenymphae | reverse complement strand
ATGGCAAATGGGAGAAATTATCCTCCGAATTGTCCTATTCAGCAGGCAACAAGCGCACAGATATATTGGATGCCACCGCCGAGTATAAGGCACGCCTCATCACCGCCTCAGGCGACACCGTGGAAACGTGCCCGTATTGTCAGGAACGCACCCGCACCACACAGATTGGCGCAATAGAGGCACCTCCCCTGAAACTATATCCCAATCCGGTGCATGGCGGTGATTTCATCACCATCGAAGGCGTTCCGGAAGGTGTTACAAACATCACAATCTATGATTTAAACGGTCGCGCGGTGTCAACATTACCGGTAGAGGCGTGGCG
>NZ_BBRU01000540.1:0-322 GCF_001431085.1 Candidatus Symbiothrix dinenymphae | reverse complement strand
ATGGCAAATGGGAGAAATTATCCTCCGAATTGTCCTATTCAGCAGGCAACAAGCGCACAGATATATTGGATGCCACCGCCGAGTATAAGGCACGCCTCATCACCGCCTCAGGCGACACCGTGGAAACATGCCCGTATTGTCAGGAACGCACCCGCACCACACAAATTGGCGCAATAGAGGCACCTCCCCTGAAAGTATATCCCAATCCGGTGCATGGCGGTGATTTCATCACCATCGAAGGCGTTCCGGAAGGTGTTACAAACATCACAATCTATGATTTAAACGGTCGCGCGGTGTCAACATTACCGGTAGAGGCGTGGCG
>NZ_BBRU01000539.1:0-326 GCF_001431085.1 Candidatus Symbiothrix dinenymphae | reverse complement strand
TATACCCCAACCCGGTGCATGGCGGTGATTTCATCCCCATCGAAGGCGTTCCGGAAGGTGTTACAAACATCACAATCTATGATTTAAACGGTCGCGCGGTGTCAACATTACCGGTAGAGGCGTGGCGTGCCACGACTCCGCAACCATCCCCGCAACCGCCCCTACAATCATCCCCGCAATCATCCCTACAACTACCGATACCAACCACACGCGGTGTCTATCTTGTGCGGATTGGGGAGAAATTGCTGAAAGTGGTGGTGGAATGAAAACAAATGAACAATTGTTATTTTGCTATTTGTTATTATTTTTATGTAACTTTGCAGCCG
>NZ_BBRU01000538.1:0-360 GCF_001431085.1 Candidatus Symbiothrix dinenymphae | reverse complement strand
GTGGTGAAAGTGCATTTCGACATGGAACCGCGCGTAGTGAAAGCCAACGACAAAGTGGAAGCCGACCGCGGAAAAATATCTATCGAACGCGGTCCCATTGTTTATTGTGCCGAATGGGCGGATAATGATTTTGATATTTTCAGTGTCGTGATAAATCAAAAGCCTGAAATCAGGGTGGAAACCAAGCCGGATTTGCTAAAGGGTATCCATCAGTTAAAAACGACTGCGCAGTTATTAGCCCAAAATGAAACGGGACGTTTACAAGTAAAAGATGTAACGCTTTCATTGATACCCTATTACGCATGGAATCATCGAGGCAGTGGTAAGATGTCGGTTTGGCTATTGCAAAATTTGAATGGA
>NZ_BBRU01000537.1:0-372 GCF_001431085.1 Candidatus Symbiothrix dinenymphae | reverse complement strand
GCCCCGCCCCCCATTTCAGCATCCCGTAGGGATGCAACCGATTGCGGATTATGTTGCATCCCTACGGGATGCAGGGAGAAGGAGAGGTATGATTTTCTACCGAGCTACAATCCCTACGGGATAAAAAAACAGAACGCAAAAATTTCATCCGTTTGTAATCTGTTTGACACCCCACCCGTAGGGATTATAGCTCGGTAGAAAAGCCAATCCTCACCTCCACCCTGCATCCCGTAGGGTGGGGTGTCAAAAAGATGGATGTTTTATGAATATTGTTCGTTCATCATTTGTTTTTATCCCGTAGGGATTGTAGCTCGGTAGAAAATAGAATCGCCCCGCCCCCCATTTCAGCATCCCGTAGGGATGCAACCGATT
>NZ_BBRU01000536.1:0-379 GCF_001431085.1 Candidatus Symbiothrix dinenymphae | reverse complement strand
GCAAAAATTGTCGGCTATGGGTAAGCAAGATAAAATCCGTGCCTGTTATCAGCATTTTTACTGTCTGTCCTGCCGAGCGATGATAACTGTCGTAAATGGTTGCCCCACGCAGATACACAGGTTTTTCTGTTTGTTCCGGAATGTAAATAAGCAACAAGGCATTCCCTTCGTATTCAATCGTATTGTGCTGTATTTGTACGGATTGAGATAAATTATTCAAGGCAATGTTTCCCAATGTTTTGATGATAGTGTCGGATTGTTCCTTTGTCACGGAAAACATTGTGGCATCGTCATTCCTCGGAGGCTGTTTATTTTCGGCATTTGGCTTATGATTTTTTTGAAACAACATCGGATGCGTTGCTAAACAATTCGGCTATTT
>NZ_BBRU01000535.1:0-379 GCF_001431085.1 Candidatus Symbiothrix dinenymphae | reverse complement strand
CGTAATTCTTGAACTATTCTAAATAATTTTGCTCGCGCCATAAATATAGTTCCGGAAACATACCTGACTTTACATGATAATCCGTGTTTTTGCAATAAATCCAATGCTTGAGCAATTGTTTCTTTATCTCGTCGTCTTGGCTTGCTCACTATACCTTGATAATCCGCAATCATTCCCAATTTTTCATCCGCGTTTAATGTGTCAAGGCATTTTTGGAATCCGGTTTGCGATGATATGAAATTTAGCAAATATTTTCTTCTCGAAATGCCGTACATATACTCACCACAAAAATAATGGTTCGTTAAGTCGCGTCGAGTATGCAGTTTTACAATGTACGAATAATCATCCAAATCAACAGAGTTCAGTATATGTATAAATG
>NZ_BBRU01000534.1:0-380 GCF_001431085.1 Candidatus Symbiothrix dinenymphae | reverse complement strand
AAAAAGTCTTTAAGGAGAATGCGGACGGGTCGCTCACGAAGGTGAATGTGAGCAAACGCCCCGGCACTGTGGCGATTGCATCCGCCATTCAGAGCAAATATCACATTCCGGCAGTGCCTCATGTGGTCTGCAAGGGCTTCACGAAGGAGGAGACGGAATACGCGCTGATTGATTTGCAATACCTCGGCGTGACGGAGTTATTGCTCTTGCGAGGCGACATTAAAACTTTGGATTCCAACAAGATAGATGCTTCAAAAACCCACGAACATGCCAGCGGTTTAATCCAGCAGGCGGTGGATTTCAACAACAGCAAGGATGTGGACGGCAATGTGTTTGACAAGCCTGAAACGCCGGTCTCGTTTGGGGGGGCGTGCTACCCC
>NZ_BBRU01000533.1:0-3961 GCF_001431085.1 Candidatus Symbiothrix dinenymphae | reverse complement strand
TCATTATAACTTAGCGCAAATTCGGGCGCAAAGGTAAGGATTATTTTTAAACAACATTCAAGTTTTTGTACCTCCATTGTTTAAAAAAAGTTAAATTTTGTGGGGGGGGGGTGTTAAATAAAGTTAAATGCCAGATAAATGATGAATCTTTTTCGTTGTGGTTTATTTTTTTTAGTATATTTGCACCATGAATGTAAAAGGACAAACAAAAATAAACTATTTTCTGCAAAAATTGCCGTCAGGTGCGCTATGTTTTGCATCGTGGCTAAACGCGAATGGCATATCCTATACTTTGCAGCAACATTATCGCGATGCACAATGGTTTACAGCCATAGCGCCGGGTGTTATGTACCGTACCGGCGATAAGCCGACTTTGTTCAGTGCTTTGGCTTGCTTTAACAGCCAACTGCATAAAAAACTGCATGTTGGGGCTTTGTCAGCATTGGAAATGCGGGGTTTTGCCCATTATGTACCACTCGGCAGACAAACGATTGTGGTTTATTGTCCTCGCGATGAATGGTTTCCGCAATGGTTCTTAAAGTATGATTGGGGTGTCAATATTCTAAAAAGATGTTATGACACAAGCGAAACAGGAATAGCTACTATAGCCGAAAATGGTTTTGAAGTTTCCGTTTCCTCCCCCGAGAAAGCATTTTTGGAATGCTTAGACCTTGCACCAAAACATTACATTTTAACTGATTTATATTATGTTATGGAAATGTTGAACGGTTTGCGACCTGCGCTATTGCAAGTCTTGTTGGAAGAGTGTAAGTCTGTCAAAGTAAAAAGATTGTTTCTCTATATGGCTGAAAAAGCCGGACACGTTTGGTTAAATGATTTGGATTTATCACGAATAAGTTTGGGAACAGGAAAAAGAGCAATCGTGGAAAAAGGCGTTTATAATGCAAAATATCAAATAACATTGCCACGAGATTTAGTTGAATATGAATAAATTATATAAACAACAAGTTGAATTATTGCTGAAAATCATTCCAACCTTATCAGGAATTGATGATTTTGCAGTACACGGAGGTACGGCTATAAATCTTTATGTGCTTGATTTGCCTCGCTATTCCGTTGATATTGATGTAACTTTTGTACCGGTAAAATCACGGGAAGAATCATTTGCTGAAATTCATAAAAATCTGTCAATCATCAAGGAAAAGGTAAAAACAATCATTCCAAATGCAATTGTTACTGAAAAACCCAATAAAATATACTGCAATCAGCGGGGAATAATGGTAAAGGTAGAAGTCAGCGGAACAAAACGGGGACTTATTGAGCCAACGGAAATAAAACCGTTATGCAAAAAGGCGCAAACTGCTTTTGAAACTTCCAACAAAACAAAAATTGTATCATTTTCACAACTTTACGGTGGAAAAATATCGGCAGCACTCGACAGGCAACACCCGCGGGATTTATTTGATGTAAAACTGATGTTCGACAAGATAACCGATTTTGAAGAGGTAAAAAAAGGTTTTTTCTACGCTCTTTTAGGCAGCGACCGTCCCATAGTGGAAACGCTTGCCCCTAATCGGACAAATCAAAGCGAAGCACTTGTACAGCAATTTGCAGGCATGACAGATATTCCGTTTAGCTATTCTGATTTTGAGAAAACTCGCGAAAAGTTGATAGAGTTCATAAATTCTAATTTAACGGACAACGATAAGGCGTTTTTACTTGATTTTGAAGCCGGAAATCCATTGGCGAAACACACCGAATATCAGGAGTTCTTACAATTTCCATCCGTGCAATGGAAGCAGTTGAATATAAGCAAACTAAAATCCGATAATCCTGTAAAACACAAGCAAGGAATTGAGAAATTGGCAAAATTTTTGGCATTGTAGCCAAGGTCCCCCAAAAAAACAGGGTTGCCCATTCAACCAAATAAGCATTACCTTTGCAGAAAAATTTTTAATATAACGATGATATGGAAACAGTAATGAAATCGGTAGTGGATTTGAATAATGAACCCACCGGGGTTGTTTACGCCGGTCAACTCGCAGGGATTTTTAACAAATATGCTAATCCCTCTAAAAGAGAGCACGAAACGGATGGCTGGAAGAAAGGAATGGATGAAAAGTACGGTTTATCTTGATACAAATATAATTCTACGCTTGTTTCTCAACGATGATGAGGTGCAAAAAAACACTTCTATTTTGACACTCGAATCGAACAATTGTTTTGTGTTCTCTGAAGTGCTCTCTGAGGTAGTTTATGTTTTGTTGAAAACGTATGAAAGTGATAGACATTATGTAGCAAGTTCTTTGCGCTATTTTCTGCGGATTCCAACGGTTTCAGTCATTGATTTTGAGGTGATTGACGAAGCCCTTAAAGTTTTTGCAACCACAAAATTAGATTTTGTAGATTGTATGCTTTCCGCATATAGCAAAGTTCGTAATTTTGAGATTGCAACATACGACAGGGCACTGATTAGCCAAATGGCAAGGAAATGAAAAAAAAATGATGAAATAATATTGATAACTCATAACTCATAACTCATAATTATTTACTACCTTTGCCCCCATAATGTAAATAAACAACAATATGGCATATAATAACGTTATGGAATCAAGATTGGACAAAGAAACAAGCGATAAGGTGAGTTTTATCACCTATATCGTCCCGAAGTTTGCCGATGCTTATAAAATGAACATTCAAGGTGCTTTCTTTTACTTGAAAAAATATGGTGGGTGGGATTTTTTGAACGAGCATTGGTGGGCGTTGCATACCGACAATCCGTTTTGGGCGGTGCGCGATATGTTTGAAATTTGCCGTCAAAATGGAGGGCGACGATGATGCAGGTTTATCACGGAAGTTATATGCTTATTGACAGTGTTGATTTGGATTATTGCAAAGACAACAAGGATTTTGGCAAGGGTTTCTATGTAACAAAATTCAGAAAACAAGCCGAAGATTGGGCAGAAATTATCGGGAAAAAGCATAAGACCGAAAGCGTTGTTACCGAATTTACTTTTAATGAAAGAGCTTTTACCGATAAATCTTTCAAGGTATTGCGTTTTAGCGAATATAATGACGAATGGTTGGATTTCATCGTACTGAACAGGAACACGGCAACAGCAGCATCTCAACACGACTACGATATTGTAGAAGGTCCGGTTGCGGATGATAAAATAACAAGAACTATTGACGATTATTTGGCAGGTGCAATTTTAAGAGCGGATTTTTTACAAATGCTCAAACACCATACAGAAACACATCAGATTTGTTTTTGTACAACATCTGCGCTTTTGTTTCTCGAACAACCTAACCTTATGCGAATATCAAAGTTTGCCCATATCGGTGAGCCGCTCGTAGAGCAACTGATGCTGGACTTGAACATAGATGAAATCAGAGCCACAGAAACATTCTATGCGTCAAAAACCTTTACACAACTTGCAACTATTTCAACCGAACTGTATAAAAAAGATTGGCAGGAGATTTACAAAATGCTGCAAAAAGAATTGACTCATGACTCATAACTCATAACTCATTACCACCTTTGCCCTAGTCGTGTTCGGAAGATTGGTTGGAAGTTCCTCCACGGGCTGAAAGCCCAACTTGCCAGTTCAAAAAAAAATGCGTACCTTTGTCCCACTTTACCACTAATGGTGAAGTTTAATACAGTTTAGACGTATGCAGACATACCTTTATCCTCCCAGAGTGCAGTGGAACGAGTTAATTGCTCGCCCCACGCAAAATCAGACTGCCCTTTTCGGCACAGTTCAAACCGTGCTTGATGCCGTGAAATCGCTTGGCGATGAGGCGGTTAAGGCCTATGAGTTACAATTCGACAAAGTTGCTTTGACAGACTTGGAAGTGCCGCCGGAAGACCCGGCACGGGGTGCAAAACAGGTGCCCGAACCTCTCAAACGCGCACTTTTGATTGCGGCAAGTAACATTCTAAAATTTCACGGCGCACAACGACAAGACACTTTACCCTGTGTGGAAACGGCAGAGG
>NZ_BBRU01000532.1:0-380 GCF_001431085.1 Candidatus Symbiothrix dinenymphae | reverse complement strand
CGAATCAACAGCAGGCAACTTCCAACGAATAGTCAGAACACCTTTCCCCATTATACGTTTGGCAGACCTGTATTTGATGCAGGCTGAGGCATTGAATGAGTATGGGGGTCCTACTCCTTCTCAAGAAGTGTATGACGCCATCAATCTCGTGCGCAGAAGAGCGGGCATACCGGATGTGGAAGCGTCATGGGGCAATCCGGCATGGGCCCGAACGCTGAACAAACATAGAACACAAGAGGGGATGCGCGAAATAATCCTACAGGAAAGAAGTATAGAACTGGCTTTCGAAGGACAGCATTTCTGGACCATGCACCGCCACAAGAAAGCGCATACCGAATTTACGAAAGACGTAATGGGATGGAACTATCAAGGTCCTGATG
>NZ_BBRU01000531.1:0-381 GCF_001431085.1 Candidatus Symbiothrix dinenymphae | reverse complement strand
CCGTATTTTTCCGGTTGCGAGCCGCACACTTCGATGGTGTTGGAAATGTAGCCAATCGGCGCGTCAAACCACACGTAGAGCACTTTGCCCTCCGCCCCTTCGACCGGCACGGGAACGCCCCAATCCAAGTCGCGACTCACGGCGCGCGGCTGCAAACCCATGTCCAACCACGATTTGCATTGCCCATAGACATTCGATTTCCACTCTTTGTGGTCTTCCAAAATCCACTTTTTCAGCCACGCCTCGTGCTTGTCGAGCGGCAAATACCAGTGTTTGGTCTTCTTCAAAACGGGCACGCTGCCCGAAATCGCCGACTTTGGCTCAAGCAAATCCAGCGGGCTGAGTGACGTGCCGCAGGCTTCGCATTGGTCGCCATACGCC
>NZ_BBRU01000530.1:0-381 GCF_001431085.1 Candidatus Symbiothrix dinenymphae | reverse complement strand
GAAACTTTGTCAGCCTCGCATGTTTACCCTGCGCGATTGCCTTTGGCCTATTCCTACGGGGGAATTGACTAAAAATAAGGAGCTTATTCAAAATCCGGGATGGTAGATATTAGAGTTTAGATATTAGAGTTTAGAGTTTAGAGTTTAGATATTATAAAATTTAAAAATTATAGATTATGAATAATTTTAGGAAAATGGCAATTTTATTGCTTCTTGGAGTGGGAGGTTTTTATTCCTGCGCGGAGGGGGAACGGTTTGGGATTTCTTCGGATGATACTACTCCGCCGACGCCTCCTGTGTTTGACAGTGTGCGGCCGCTTGAGGGTGGGGCGGAGTTTTTTTACAAAATCCCCAGCGATGAGGATTTGATAAGTATTGAAG
>NZ_BBRU01000529.1:0-381 GCF_001431085.1 Candidatus Symbiothrix dinenymphae | reverse complement strand
CCTACTACGCAAATAGATTACGGCAATTATACGGGCGGGCTCCGCGTATGTATCTTATGCAGATAATTTGATACGTCCAAGTGGAATAGTTTTCCCTCCACTTGAAGTTGTGTCCAAATTGGTTAAAAGTGGGCATACAAAGGATTTTTCATCAGAGAATCAAATTATTCTTACAAAAGAATTAGGGTATTATAGCAATTTACAATCCATAAAAAGCGAAGATGCTATTACATGGTCATTGTTTGGATACATTGCCTACCAAGATAGTGCAGTCCGAGATAAGTTTTTCAACGAATTACTGCGATTCTTGCATTTAGACGAAGACAAAAATTGTCAAATCAAATTGTGGCAGCGACTTCCACATCCGGATAATTTTAGTAG
>NZ_BBRU01000528.1:0-382 GCF_001431085.1 Candidatus Symbiothrix dinenymphae | reverse complement strand
CGTGCCGCTTTGAATTTGCGTCAGGCTCTGTCGGGCAAGGTGTTAGAGTTGCAAAAAGATTCGCTTTACTCCAAGTACAAAGACCAAATCGGTCAAATTGTGTCCGGCGAGGTATATCAGGTGTGGAAAAAAGAGCTTTTGCTGTTGGACGATGATGGCAATGAGTTGTTGCTTCCGCAAACGGAGCAAATCCCGACGGATTTTTTCCGCAAAGGGGAAACGCGCCGCGCCGTGGTTGTGCAGGTGGACAACGAAAACAACAATCCGAAAATCATCCTTTCGCGCACCTCTCCGCTGTTTATGCAGCGACTTTTTGAGTTGGAAGTGCCCGAAATTCACGATGGTTTGATTACCATCAAGCGCATTGCCCGCATCCCCGGTG
>NZ_BBRU01000527.1:0-383 GCF_001431085.1 Candidatus Symbiothrix dinenymphae | reverse complement strand
GGACTGGACCCCGGCTGGCATTCAAACGCATATTCCTGCTCGTTCACCTGGCATCCGAAGAATTTTCCCAACCCCGACAGCCTGCTCAGCATCATGCATGGGATGAATTACAAGATGAACCTCTGGGAGCATGCCTATATTCATCCCGCATCGCCGATGTTTGAGGAAATAGTACCGTGGTCGGGCGATTATGCCGTGTGGAAAGGCGCCGTTCCCGACTTTATTACGAAGGAAGCAAGGGAGATATTCGAGACGTATCACGACAAGAACCTGCTGAGCAAGGGTATTTCAGCGTTCAAACTCGACGAGTGCGATGCCGCCGACTATGCCCAAGCCCATGCTGAATGGAGTTTTCCCGACATTGCGCAGTTCCCTTCGGGAAT
>NZ_BBRU01000526.1:0-383 GCF_001431085.1 Candidatus Symbiothrix dinenymphae | reverse complement strand
TTGTTCTTTAAGAAAATATCAAAAGGCAGTAGATATTTATCATAGAAAAACTTTTCTTGCAGTTGCTGCGGAATTGAAAAATTTTCTTCAACTTCAAATGTTGAGTTTGGGTCTGTATTAATTTGAATGTAAGTTGTATTAGGAAAAGTGTTTGCAACAATTTTGTTGACTGAATTAAACATTTTCTCGGTTTCTCCAAAAAGAAAATCCGCAAAGTAAAAGTACTCTTTCTGTTGTTTTCCGTTTATTTCCTGTATTTTTTCGTATCTGCTAAACAATAATATACTTTTGTCTTTTAACCAATAAGAAGTGTCTATTCTTTTATCATTAACGGATTTCCACTTGTCTTTTACTTTTTCAAACCATTGCCTATTATCTTCAAC
>NZ_BBRU01000525.1:0-384 GCF_001431085.1 Candidatus Symbiothrix dinenymphae | reverse complement strand
TATACAAATAAATTATTCATACCTTAACCGATTGTGTGATTGGTGATTAACTCCACGATGAGTTCTTCGATTGCCTGGTCGGAAGAATCCAGTGTTTTACTCTCTTTCGCCTGAAAAACAACGCTTTCGATGGCTTTCACCTTCGTTGGCGAGCCGGACAATCCGCACTGCTGCGGGTCGGCATTGACATCGGCGGCACTCCACTCGGTGGCTGCCACGCCTTTTTTGTGGCGAAGCACCAATTTGGCATTGCGCGGACGGCATTCGGGTGCGGCATCCGAAACGGTAACCAGCATCGGCAATTTACCCTTTGCGACCTCAATACCGCCCTCCAAACGGCGTACAACCGGGATTTCACCGCCTTCGGCGGACAGCACATTGGCG
>NZ_BBRU01000524.1:0-384 GCF_001431085.1 Candidatus Symbiothrix dinenymphae | reverse complement strand
AATCCCATCTTTTCGTCTGACAAAAACATCAAGTGGGAACAACATAAAGTTGCCGGTGCGCATATTTTCAAACACAAAGATTGGTACTTAATGTTCTACATAGGTTACGAAAGCGAGTTTCTTGCCCGCATCGGCATTGCCCGGTCGAAGGATGGCATTACAAATTGGGAACGGCTACCGACGAATCCGATTATTTCGCCAACCACAGACGAAGACGGCTGGGACGCTTCGTCGTGCTATAAATCATTCGTCATTTACGATGCGAAAGAGAAAAAATGGCGACTGTGGTACAACGGTCGCAACGGAAAGTTGAAAGTGGAGCGCATCGGACTTGCATTTCTTGACGGTGAGGACTTAGGCTTTCCTAAAAATAAAAAAAATAAA
>NZ_BBRU01000523.1:0-384 GCF_001431085.1 Candidatus Symbiothrix dinenymphae | reverse complement strand
GCATTATACCATTATAATACCCTTTCAGGGCGCAAAACAAGGAGGTGGCATCTTTCGTTCGGCGTAGCGTCCACGCTACGTCGAATTAAACGCAAGGCTCCAGCCTTGCATAAACAACCATTCCTATTTTTTACGTATCTATTCATATATCATCTCTCACACCAAAGCCAAAGCTTCGCTTCCCCTTAGTCAATCACTAAGGAAACCTGCCTCGGATAACTCGCTGTCTTTAAACAAGATGCGGTTCTTTATCCGGTTATGTACTAATCCACGGAAGTTTAATTAACGGACTAAAATCTGTCTTCCAAATATCTAATTCGTATAAATCCCCCGTATCGTCAATATTTAAGGAAGCGATAACATCAACTCCATCTTCATCAACAA
>NZ_BBRU01000522.1:0-3966 GCF_001431085.1 Candidatus Symbiothrix dinenymphae | reverse complement strand
GCCTTTTATCCCGTAGGGATTATAGCTCGGTAGAAAAGCCAATTCTCACCTCCACCCTGCATCCCGTAGGGATGCAACCGATTGCGGATGATGTTGCATCCCCACGGGATGCAGGAATGGGGGAGGCATTCTATTTCTACCGAGCTATAATCCCCACGGGATAAAACCGTTCAGGGCTTGCATTCAATGCCATATCCTGTCCGTAGGACGATGCCCTACGCTAGGAAATTTGTCGTGCACCCGCTTGACCCGCAATTCCATGAACTCCGCCGGTGCTAATTTATTTGTTTTTGTTTCTATAATTCACTATCTTTGCAGCAAAATAGAAATGGAATGAATTTTATTGAGTTTAGAACTAATTTTGTTGAGCTTGGATGCTTCAATGTGCATCAGGTGTATGCCAAATATCCAAAATTTGACAGAAATAACCTCACGCGGTGGGTCAAAGCAGGGTATTTGGGAAAATTGCGGCAGGGTTATTATGCGTTTTCGGAGTATCTTGGGAAGTCTGATTTTGCGCTCTATCTATCCAATCGCATCTACAAGCCGTCTTACGTGAGTTTGCACACTGCTTTGGCATTCTATGGAATTATCCCTGAGGCAGTTACGCAAATTACGGCAGTGTCGGCTTTGAAAACGGCTGAATTTACAAATGCTTTCGGGCTTTACTCCTATCAGACGATAAAAGGCGAACTGCTATTTGGCTATGAATTAAAACCTTATGGCGACCGTGTCATACAATTTGCATACCCCGAAAAGGCTATTCTCGACCTGCTCTATCTGTATCCGTTTTACAACACAGCCGAAGAAATGGAAAATTTGCGCTTCGATGAATATTTCATGAGTGAAGAACTGAACATCCGGCGATTGAAGGATTTTTTGCAAAAATTTCACTCAAAAGCGTTGGACACAAGAGTACAAATTATGTTATCAACCTATTGATTATGATACAATTAGAACAAATAAAGGCTTTTTTCCCTCCGGCATTACACGAAAATGCCTCCTGTCAAAAGTATATGTTGAAAGAGTACATCCAATTGATGATTTTGGACTACCTTTCAACCTCATCGTATGTGAATAAAATAACGTTTATCGGCGGCACCAATCTGAGGCTTGTGCACGGGATAGACCGGTTTTCGGAAGACCTTGATTTTGATTGCAAAAATCTTTCGTCGGACGAGTTTTTGCAAATGACCGATGATGTGTTAATTTTTCTGCAACGGGCTGGTTTTCAGGTAGAATCGCGGGATAAAGCCAATGACAAATTGAAAGCATTCAGGCGGAATATCTATTTTCCTGAACTGCTGTTTAACTTGGGGCTGTCGGGACACAAAGAAGAACGCTTTTTGATTAAGATTGAAAGCCAAAATCAGGGCTATAATTATGTGCCTGTTGTGGTGAATGTCAAGCGGGCAGGCTTCTTTTTCCCTTTTCCGGTGCCACCGGACGGCATTTTGTGTGCGATGAAAATTTCTGCGCTCCTCTCTCGTCAAAAAGGGCGCGATTTTTATGATGTCCTGTTTTTATTATCGCAGACCGAACCCGATTATGGCTATTTGACCGCCAAATGTAACATCCATAATGGTGCAGAATTGAAAATAGCTCTCACTAATGCCCTGAATAGCATCGACATACAACAAAAATCACACGATTTTGAGCATCTGCTTTTTGATAAATCGCAAATAAAAAAAGTATTGCTTTTTGAAGAATTTATCAGGACATTGAATTGAGAAACCGCCGTCAAATAGCAAATCATAAAAAAAACAGTGCGCAATTTTGAAAAAATGTTGTATCTTTGCGCCCATGAACGAAACAAAAATATTGGTCAATAAGATTGTTGAGGCTTTGCAGGATAAAAAAGGGCAGAAAATCATGACTTTGGACGTTTCCAGGTTGGACGGCTCCATTTGCAACTATTTTATTGTGGCACAGGGGAATACGCCTACGCAGGTGTCCGCGCTTTCGGACAGCGTTTGGGACAAGGTGGGTGACGATTTGAAAGAAAAGCCGCTTGGGGCTATTGGTATGCAGGACGCACAGTGGATTGCGATGGATTACGGCACGGTGATCGTGCACATTTTCATCCCTGAATTGCGTCAATTTTATGATTTAGAAACGCTGTGGGCAGATGCCGACACAATAGAAATTCCTGATGATTTATGAGTACAAATGCAGTTAAGAAAAAAAGTGGGGGGATGAAATTCGACCCGAATTGGATTTATCTCATCCTTTGTGGTGCGATAGTCTATTGGTTCGTCACGACTAAGGACGCGATGCCGACCGAAAAGCAAATTGACTGGTCTGATTTTCAACGCTATACGCGCGAAAATGTGTTTTCCAGGATGACGGTCAACCTCAAAGAAAATTTGGTGCTTGCCGAAGTGAAGCCCGCACATCAAAAAGCGGTCTTTGGCGATACTGTGCCACCGATTAGAACCAATGCGTGGGGCGAAACGGAAAAGCCAAGCGTGAAGACCATTTTGCCGTCTGCCGACCGTTTTTCGGATTTTTACGACAAGACGAAGGAACGCTACGACATTGATGCCACCGTCAAATATGAGGAGGGCGGCAATTTTTGGCTGAACTTACTGAATGGTTTTCTGCCGATTTTGTTTTTCGTTTTCCTGTGGGTTTGGGTGATGCGCAAGATGGGTGGCGGTGGTGCCGGTGGCATTTTTGGCGTGGGCAATTCCCGGGCACAGATATATGACAAGGGCACTGCCAACAAAAAAACAACTTTCAAAGACGTGGCAGGGCTGAGCGAAGCCAAGCAGGAAGTGGAAGAAATTGTGGATTTCTTAAAAACGCCTCAAAAATATACCGCCTTGGGTGCCAAAATTCCCACCGGTGCGTTGCTGGTGGGTCCTCCGGGAACGGGTAAAACGCTGCTGGCAAAGGCAGTAGCAGGTGAGGCAGAGGTACCGTTTTTCTCGCTGTCGGGTTCCGATTTTGTGGAGATGTTTGTGGGCGTAGGGGCATCGCGGGTGCGCGATTTGTTTGCCAAAGCAAAGGCAAAGGCACCCTGCATCGTGTTTATCGACGAAATTGATGCGGTGGGGCGTGCGCGCAGCCGCAATATGGCGATGGGTGGCAACGACGAGCGCGAAAATACGCTCAATCAGTTGCTGACGGAAATGGACGGTTTTGGCACCAACAGCGGGGTGATTATCCTTGCAGCCACCAACCGCGCGGACATTCTGGACAAGGCTTTGTTGCGAGCCGGACGCTTCGACCGCCAAATTAACGTGGATTTGCCCGAATTGAACGACCGCAAAGAAATTTTTGTCGTGCACTTAAACGACATCAAGATAGATGAAACGGTTGATACCGAGTTTCTGGCACGTCAAACGCCCGGATTTTCGGGTGCCGACATCGCCAATGTCTGCAACGAAGCCGCACTGATTGCCGCCCGCGGTGGCAAAACACTGGTAGGGCGCGACGATTTTATGAATGCCGTTGACCGCATCGTAGCCGGTTTAGAGAAAAAATCGAAGATTACGACACTCGAAGAGCGGCAGGCAATCGCCCTCCACGAGGCAGGTCACGCCACGCTGAGTTGGATGCTCGAATATGCCAACCCATTAGTGAAAGTGACGATTGTGTCTCGCGGGAAAAGTCTCGGTGCCGCGTGGTATATGCCGGAAGAGCGGCAAATCACCACCTATCAGCAGCTTCAGGATGAAATGTGCGCCACTCTGGGCGGTCGTGCAGCCGAAGAATTAACATTAGGCAAAATTTCGACGGGTGCCACCAACGATTTGGAAAAAGTGACCAAGCAAGCCTACGCCATGGTAGCCTATTACGGCATGAGCGAACGCCTCCCGAACCTGAATTATTACGATTCAAGCGGTCAGGACTGGGGCACATTCACCAAGCCCTACAGCGACGAAACGGCAACCCTGATAGACGAAGAAGTGAAGCGCATCGTGAACGAACAATACCTGCGAGCAAAGGAAATCCTGGCAC
>NZ_BBRU01000521.1:0-384 GCF_001431085.1 Candidatus Symbiothrix dinenymphae | reverse complement strand
ATGCAGTACTTTTGCAAAAAAAAAGTTGATGTTTGTATGACAAAAGGAGATGACAATATGAGTGTAGCAGTATTAAACAGAGTAATTGACAATGATTTGTTGATTGACGAATTTGCCTTGCCGAACAATTGGCGTGGCGCAAAGGTGGAGTTGCGGATTATCAAGCCAACCGTTTCTAAAATTCCTTGGGATGAAATTCCTCGCATAAAAGCACCATCAGGGCGTAGTTCTTTGGATATTTTACAGGAACTTCGCGAGGAGCGATTTTAATAAACCATGTCGTATTATATTGATTCATCAGCGTTTTTGAAGGTGTTCTTTGAAGAAGAACTGTCAGATTTTCTGCGCAATTTTCTTAAACAATCAAGCATATCAGATACTATA
>NZ_BBRU01000520.1:0-385 GCF_001431085.1 Candidatus Symbiothrix dinenymphae | reverse complement strand
GGTTCTGATAGACGGTATAATTCCGTTGGACGACGGCAAAGTGGAAATAGATATCACCACCGGCACGGCAGCTTTTGCCGACAAGAACGTGGGCACGAAAAAACCGGTTAAATTCAGCGAAATCACGCTCACCGGCACGGCAGCCAAGAATTATGAGCCAACGCAGCCCGACGATACAGTCGCCGCCATTACCCGCCGACCGGTAACTATCGCCGCCATTTCATTTGCGGACAAAGTTTACGATGGCACCACAACAGCCACAGTGGATAATGCCGCAGTGGATATTGATAATAAAGTGCCGGGGGATGACTTAATCCTATTGGATGCTTCGGCTGCTTTTGCCGACAAAAATGTGGGCACACGGTCGGTTACATTTGCCGATTTC
>NZ_BBRU01000519.1:0-385 GCF_001431085.1 Candidatus Symbiothrix dinenymphae | reverse complement strand
ACGCTCGGCTTTGTGCTCAAAATAATATCTCTAAATAAATAATGGGAAGATTAAAATGTAAAATATGGACAAATATCATACAACAACACATAGGTATGATATTATTAGATTTACTTACCTACATTGGTTCCATTGTTACTATTTGTGCAGTTTATTTTAATGAGAAAAATATACCATATTTTGATTTTTGGGGGGATTGGTTGATTCTTGCTTTCAGTATTCTAATGATTGTTGTATTTATTTATAAAATAAAAAAAACATTAAAATGGTCGTCAATTACAGTTGATAAAAATACGATTTTTTTTGAATATATTAGCTCTGAAATTGGAAAAGCAACAACTGTAATACAAAATATATCAGGTGATTTATCTTGGTTACAAAAACA
>NZ_BBRU01000518.1:0-384 GCF_001431085.1 Candidatus Symbiothrix dinenymphae | reverse complement strand
CATTGGCACAAATTCGCGAAGTCCGCTATTATGAGCGTTATGCGGGCGAGAACAAGCGCATCGCATTGCTGGGAGTGGCATTTGTGGGGAAAGAGATTGCTTGTCGGATGGAAGAATTATCAAATAATTAAAAAAAAACATTATGTTACAGGAATTACCTATTGGAATACAGTCGTTTGCGGATTTACGCAGCAAAGGCTATTTGTATGTCGATAAGACCCAAGTGATTCATCGCTTGATAACATCCGGCAAGCCGTTCTTTTTGTCGCGCCCGCGCCGGTTTGGTAAGTCGTTGCTGGTGAGCACGATGGAAGCTATCTTTAAAGGACAAAAAACGCTGTTTAAAGGGCTCTGGATTGAGAATAATTGGGATTGGACTACGAC
>NZ_BBRU01000517.1:0-386 GCF_001431085.1 Candidatus Symbiothrix dinenymphae | reverse complement strand
ATATTATAGAAACCATTAAATTACATAGTACAGAAAATAACCTATCTATTAGAGTGTAGTTATTAGAGTTTAGAGTGTAGAGTTAAAAAAAACTAAACTCTAAACTCTAATAACTAAACTCTAACAAGGAACGAGCTCCAGAAAGGAGGTGTTCCAGCCGCACCTTCCGGTACGGCTACCTTGTTACGACTTAGCCCCAGTTACCAATTTTACCCTAGGACGCCCCTTGCGGTTACGCACTTCAGGTACCCTCGGCTTCCATGGCTTGACGGGCGGTGTGTACAAGGCCCGGGAACGGATTCACCGCGCCATGGCTGATGCGCGATTACTAGCGAATCCAGCTTCGCGGAGTCGGGTTGCAGACTCCGGTCCGAACTGGGAGAGGG
>NZ_BBRU01000516.1:0-389 GCF_001431085.1 Candidatus Symbiothrix dinenymphae | reverse complement strand
AAAGGGATTTTTGCTGACGAGGAAGATGATCCTGAGCCCCCTGCCCCTGCCCCCCCCCCCGGCGGCGGCGGCGGCGGGGGCGCCCCCGCCCCCGCCCCCGGCGGCGGCGGCGGTGCCGCTCCCGACGGCGGCGGCGGCGGTGCTGCTCCTGACGGCGGCGGCGGTGCCGCTCCCGACGGCGGCGTTTTAGGCGGCGCCGGGGGCGGCGTCGCCACCACCCAAGCCGAAATTGACGCAAACACCAGGAGAATGCGCCTCATCGGCGCAATCCACGGCCAAGACCGCACCTATGACGATCACCCCCACACACCTTGGCGCTATGACGGGCGTAATTGGGCTGGGGGGGTTGGCGCGCCTCCTCCAGAGGGCTTACTGAGATACCAGGGGAA
>NZ_BBRU01000515.1:0-389 GCF_001431085.1 Candidatus Symbiothrix dinenymphae | reverse complement strand
TTTTCCTACAACAGCAAGCACGGCTGGTGCCCCGACTGCGTGGGCACGGGCGTCAAGCTCCCCAAGGACCAGCGCAAGGTCTATGACGACACCCTGCTGGTCGAGGACAACCGGGGCCGGGAGGTCAAGTTCGAAGGCCAGGAAATCGAAGACCTGGCCGAAGTGACCTGCCCCACCTGCCAGGGCACACGCCTGAACGCCACGGCGCGCGCCGTGCGCTTCCATGGCGTGGGCATTGCCGAGATCGCCCAGCTGTCGGTCAACGACGTGCGCAAATGGGTGCAGGCGCTGGCGATGTCGGGCCGCGAGGCCGACATTGCCCGCGACCTCATCCCCGAGATCCAGAGCCGCCTCGAATTCCTCGAGGAAGTGGGCCTGGGCTACCTGAC
>NZ_BBRU01000514.1:0-389 GCF_001431085.1 Candidatus Symbiothrix dinenymphae | reverse complement strand
ATTTTTAATCCTCCCCCAACTAAAAGTCAAACAACAGCCACTTGACTTCGATGTTTTCGAAAGTGAGCACATAGATAAGGCGGTCGCCATTATAAAAGTTATAGATATATCGGACACCATAATATTCTTCAAAAGTACCGCGATAGGTGATGTTGCCAACTTCTATCTCTCCGTCAAGAACATGCCCCCAGCCTATCGAACACCAATCTTCCCGCTTTAAATCAACATCACTCGCATTGGAAGGCAATGGAAATTGAATGTGCGAAAGTTGATAGTCGCCTTTATTTATGAAAAATTTCTTTATGAAATCTTGAAAGTCGGGAGACCTGAATTGACGGTTAAGTGCCTCTTCACGAGCTATTAATTCTCCCTCAAGACCGCCGTAATTT
>NZ_BBRU01000513.1:0-390 GCF_001431085.1 Candidatus Symbiothrix dinenymphae | reverse complement strand
TTTGGTTTTGGCACTGGCTGTAATGTCTGTAGTAGGCTTTACCTCTTGTAGTGCATCCTTACCACCCCTGCCGGCTGATGCAGTTTCGGCAGTTCCTCAACCCCTGGAATTGGTCGGTGGCCAGGTTCCTGTGACTATCAATGTAACATTCCCTGCAAAGTGGTTTGTTAATGTGGCAACGTTGGAAGTGACTCCTGTTTTGCGCTACGAAGGTGGCGAGGCAGTCGGCACTCCTTACACTTTCCAAGGGGAGAAAGTGAAAGGCAACGGGCAAGTGATTCCTCAGAGCACCGGCGGACCCGGTGTGTTGGAGGCATCGTTTCCTTATGTTGCAGCAATGCGAACGTCGACGTTGTGGCTGACTTTCAAGGCGAAAGTCGGTTCAAAGGC
>NZ_BBRU01000512.1:0-391 GCF_001431085.1 Candidatus Symbiothrix dinenymphae | reverse complement strand
GTATCAGGATTATGCCAAGCCGGAAATGATAGATTACTACGAGCGTGTATTAATCAACCACCTGCTGGGTGCCTATGAACCGGAACGCGGCATGGTTGCCTACATAACAAAATTACAACCGGGTGGCTTTAAAACCTACGGCACGGAGTATAATTCGTTCTGGTGTTGCACCGGCACAGGCCTCGAAAGCCCCACCAAGTTCCAAAAGATGATTTATACCAGCGATAACCGCTCACTTTATGTGAATCTTTTTATCCCTTCGACATTGGAATGGAAAGCGAAAGGCGTCACACTGCGTCAGACCACCAAAATACCCGACGAAGAGCAAACGAGCATCGAACTGCAAATGAAGAAAACACAGGCATTTTCGCTCAAAATAAGGCATCCTTAC
>NZ_BBRU01000511.1:0-4415 GCF_001431085.1 Candidatus Symbiothrix dinenymphae | reverse complement strand
AATCTTAATAACATCGCCATCACAGTAGAGGCGATGCAGGATGCTACTTTCAGTATTACATCCACCATCGCTGAAAATTCTGCGCCGGTGAGCATTGCTATGGATGCGGAAATAAACATGGGGCTTTATGAGTTTGTTGTCGGCGCTCCGAGTGGCGACGGGGTGTCGCGGTTGTCGACCACGATGACCACCGGCGGACGTTCCTATTATTCGGATAATTTTGGTGCGACAGGCTTGGAAGCCTACGTGCTGGGCGGCTCGTCCACCGGCACCGACTTCCGGACGACAGCACCTCCGAAGGTGGATTTTGTGCTCCACGACCCTCCCGGCACCAGCAGCTATGCCTATATCAATGCAGGAACGACTCTGGTGCACACCGAGTTTGATTCG
This sequence comes from Candidatus Symbiothrix dinenymphae, assembly GCF_001431085.1. Lineage (NCBI taxonomy): Bacteria > Pseudomonadati > Bacteroidota > Bacteroidia > Bacteroidales > Candidatus Symbiothrix > Candidatus Symbiothrix dinenymphae. The sequence goes on along the minus strand of NZ_BBRU01000511.1, from coordinate 4,025 downwards.
TGGACAAAAGGCTCGTTCATGACATCTAAAAATACCCTCTCGCTCGGCTATTCCACGATGATGGTGCTGGGGGTTATAGGCACGTCCGCCTCCGCTTATGGAACAGGGGGCATGGGATTGGAGAGTAACCAGGTGTCGATGGGCAATGGCTCTACGCAAACGACCTACAAGTTCAACCGGAACTTTTCCACGATGGCTAACCCTGCTCTTATGGGCGAAGGTGCCGATGTGTTTGTGGGCGATGCGGGCGATGTTATTAAGATTGATATGGTATTCGTTCGCAAACAGACCAAAACCATACGTCTGACCTTGCCGGAAGACCGGCTTGCCAAAGGTGTAAAAATTGTCGTCGTCCGGTTCCAAGTCCAAATTCACCAGCACGAGCGTTGTGTCGGGCAAAACATATTCTTTTTCACCAAAATAATCAACAAACTCACCGGACGTTTGTTCTTCGTCATCCCACACCCACTGCTGCAGGCTGTAAATCGGTTCCGGATGATAATGATAGCTCCACTCCTTGTGGTAGCGGATGGTGTCGGTGGTTTCCACATACCGCATCTGACCGCCCACCATGACCGAATCGCCCCAAGTGAGCGTGCTTTTTTTCATCTCGGCGGCATCGGCAACGGGTGCATCGCGCAGGTCGAGCCTTTCATGCCCGTTATAGATGGTGACATCGCCAAATGTTTTGATGTCGCGTATATCATACACTTCTGGATACAGCGAAGCCACATATTCGCCGGTGAGGGGGTTGACATAAATCGTCACATCATTGTCCTTAATTCTCATCTCCGTTACCTCTTGCTTGAACCCATCAAACTCAAAACCGTCGGCTTCCAATTCAGCTAAGTCCAACAAACGATTAACTTCATCGTCATCAAAAGAGTCTATGTCCTCTGCCAAAAAGTCGTCCAGATATCTCTCCAAATCAAAATCACCGTTTTCATCCAAATAGGTCAGCGGGATTTCGTTGTCCTGCATAAATCGTGCGACATCAAACACCCCGTTCTCGTCCTCATAGGCTTGCATACTCAACTGTTCTTCTGCGGTGAGAGGCGCATCCCAATCAATCGGGGGACTGTTCAGCCATGCTTCAAATTCCGGGTCTACCTCGTCGAGAGAATCGAGATAGGCATATTCCTGCGCTTCCACTTCGGGGTCGTCCAGCCACTCAGCAGGGTCGCCTTGAGCGCTGATATAACCTTCTGCATCCAAACCAAATTCTTTGGAGTAAAACTCACCAAACCCTCTGGAATTTTTGTGTATTATTTTATCCCAATCCACCTCGCCGTCGGCATCTACATATTGGGCAGGCCAATCCTCGGCAAATTCCTCTTCTTCTTCGCCTTCTTCTTCTTCTTCGTTCAAAATTTGTTCCACACTTGGGTTTCGCAGCCACCCGCCTTTGTCGTGCAGAACGAAGATAGTGGTGTCGCTTCCCATACGCAACAGAGACTGTTGCTTAGCCACAGCAGTAAACACTATTGAATCCACCCCGAGATTGTTTTTGCTCCAACCAAAGCCCGGAGGCGCACCGGCTGCCAGCGTTCCCCCCACAATATGCCCAACCACCTTCACGCGCGTCCGGTCATAGAAATGCACGCCGGAGCGGTCGCTCTGATAATCAAGATTTTGTCCGGTAGTCAGCGACAGGGCTTTGCCGTCTTTGGCAAACCAGTGCCCCGGCTTCTCCACCCTAAATTCGTGCACGCCGACAGGCACTTCCAACTCGTAGGTACCATTAGCAGCGGTCGTTATCGGCTTCCCGTTCGACAAACACTGGTTGCCGTCTATCGTGAACGTACAACCCTCCACCGGGTAATTACCGCCTTCATACATGACCTTACCGGATACCTTAAACGATGATTTATCTTCAAAATCCGCATTGTTATAAATATGGTTGGCGGCACTGAAATGGTACGCTCGTGTGGTTGGCGCAAACAGGTGTGCACTTGAGCCTTCGCCCAAATTCGGCGTCAGCGTAAACGAGGTGCCATCGCCCGCGTAGGGGATTGTGTTGAGGATATAGGAACCGTTCACATCGGTAATGGCTCTGTTTGCCAACAACGCCGCATTGGGAGCATTAGTTAAGGTATGGAAATCGCGTTTGGTATTGCTGCGGACGGCGCCGTGATTTTCGTTGAATGTGGTGCCGCTGGCGGTGGCTGAGGCGTCATAGACCTCATCGTCGCTGAGCTCGTCGAAGCGGTAATAGACTTGCAGGTCTGCTTCTTTACCGGCTATGAAGCGCCCGTAATCCTGTTTGATTTTGGTCGGCGGCAGAGCTTTTTTCCAGATGCGGACTTCGTCCATGAAGCCGGTGAAACCGGCTACCGAAGCCTTGCTCTTGCCCAGATAAATGCTGTCCGCGGTCGCGCTCGCGGCGGCGGCAGTAACCGTGGCGGTGGCGGTTGCCACCGAATCCCCGTTGATATACAATCGGGCGGTGCTGTCGGCAAACGTGACCGTAACATGCGTATATTGGTCTGCCTGCAACCATGCCGTGGTGGGCAGGCTCAGGAGAAAGTCGGTAGTGCCGACGGTGAGCGTGAAGCTCTCAGAACCATTGGCTCGCACCGCATAATGTCCGGCATGAGTATAGAACAGCGAGGTGGTAGCCTGCACATCGTGCGGCTTCACCCAAGCCTGAAATGTGAACGCAGCAGGCGACAAAGCGCTCGCCTTGATGGGCGTTGTGATGTAGTTTTGATGGTCGCTTGTGAACTCGAAAGCTTTGTTCGGGGCTTCCGGTGTGGTTGTAGCGGTAACCGTGGCTCCCACCACGGAGGTGGAGCCGCTCTTAAAGGCAATTTGCCCGATGACTGTTCCGTAAGGCTGCTTGTAGCCGGTGGAATGTTTTTCGCTGTGTTCTTTGATATCGCCATCGCAATCCGTCACGCCCACCACTTTATAGTCGTAGTAGATGCCTTGAACGGCCGATTTGTCTTCGTACATGTAGTTGGTAACACTGCCGGACGGTATTTCGGCGAGTGACTCTGTCGGTGCTCCGGCAAGGTTCTTTATCGCGCGCGACAGGCGGAAGCTCTTAAACCGATGCCTCGGTGTCATGTCCCACTTCACCAGCACCTTGTCGTCATAATAGCCTTTGGAGGCACTGAGATTGGCGATGGCGCCAATGCTGTTCAACCGCAATTCCATAAACAGAGTGCCGGTCTTAGCAAAAGGCTGCCCGTATTCGCCGATACCACCGACGTCGTCACCACCATCGAACATGCGAACTTCGTAATAGAAGGGGGTGCAGTCCACGGTGAATGAATCGACCCACTCCACCGTAGTGGAACCGGCCGCGACAGGGCGCTCATGTACTTGCACTAACGGTTTAGTGCCGTCTTTTCTGTAGATGCGGCACCGGTAGTTGGTGCTGAAGCGCCCGTCATTCAATGTCCAAGATACTTTTACGGTGGTGCTGTCATGTTCCTGAATTTCCGCCGTGGCAGGGGTTGCTGCCACTCTATCGGTGTTAAACGTTGCAGACCGTGTTACATTGTATTCGGCTTCCTCGTGGTTAAACGCACCGCGCGTAACGAGAAACTCATACTCTTTGGTGCCCTCGTCCTTGTCCGGATAAGGAAAGGTGACAGAAGGATTTGTTTCGGTGGGGTCGTATGTTTTCACGAGTCTTTCATCGTTTTCATTCTTGACATCAGCCCAATCACCATCTTTTCGCCGCCACTTAATCTTATAGTCGTCTACTATAGACTGCGCAACGCCGGGAGGCATCGTCCATGTCAGGGTTACTTTTTCATTCGCAGGCGTCACCTGCAAACTATTTTCGTCCGGGCAAGGGTACGCCGGAATGATATATATGTCGGACTCTTTAGATTGGTCCCTCCCCCCTGTGTAGCCGCTTTGTGAAGTGCAGGAAATTTCATCCTCAAAGGGCAGCTTGTAATAATCCGTGCGCGCCGTCTTGACTTTCAACTCTATGTTTTTGCTGTATTGATCCCGGGTACATAGTGTATCCATACTATTCTCCTGAGCCGCGACGGGTTTGGGTGAACCCG
>NZ_BBRU01000510.1:0-391 GCF_001431085.1 Candidatus Symbiothrix dinenymphae | reverse complement strand
CAAATACGAACGTAGATACTCCGCATAATAAGGATAATATAGAATAAATTATCATCTTATTTTTGTGATCTTTTATTTTTTCACCTAGATCGGAATCATTTAAATACGTTTTACGCAAAGTGTCGTCGATACCACCTCTATAACGCTCATAGATATATTCAATATACTCTTCTGAAGCACCGCCCAATCGGTTTATTGCATCTGCTCCTTTGTTTTTTGATATTGACTTTTTCCCTTTGTTTACTTTTGCAGACAAAGATGCTGATGGTTTGAGCCATTATTGGATAAACTTTGGACAGGACTACGAAAATGCAGCCGCAATGCTTTCGCGTATAATTATTGAAGTTTATGGAGTAAGTTCAAAAACAACATTGGAATATACTATTTGGAC
>NZ_BBRU01000509.1:0-391 GCF_001431085.1 Candidatus Symbiothrix dinenymphae | reverse complement strand
CGTATCTGCCATCCACACAGGCACATACGTGTCTTTTTCGCCATGAATAAAAAACATGGGCAACCGGCATTTATTCCCCTGCTCCAAAGCGGAGGCTTCTTTGAAATTCCAACCCACTTTCATGTTGGCATACAAAGAAGTGGCATACAATATCGGGAACTCGGGCAAACTATATCGCGCTTTCAGTTGGTGCGAAAACTCGTCCCAGACAGAGGTGTAGCCACAGTCGGCAACAAAACATTTAACGTTGTCGGGCAATTTTTCGCCCGACAGCATCATAGTGGTTGCCGCACCCATCGAAATGCCGTGAACCACGATATGGGTAGAATCGCCAAAGATGCCTTGAGCCACATCAAGCCATTTCAGCACATCCAAACGGTCGTTCCAACCC
>NZ_BBRU01000508.1:0-391 GCF_001431085.1 Candidatus Symbiothrix dinenymphae | reverse complement strand
GGGCAGAATGAAGTATAACAATTAAAAAAAAAGAATGATATGGCTAAAGATATTGATTTAACTGCGCAGAAGTGGCTGGACATTGTTTTTGAAGGTAAAAACAAACAGTACGGTGCTTATACTATGCGGGACAATTCTTCGGACAGACACGTTAAGTCCTTGATAATCGTAACATTGGCTGGCTTGACGCTCATCTATCTGCCACGATTGGTGAGTGCGGTGATGCCTGCCCCAAAGGTGATAGAACAAGTTACCGAAGTTGAGATGATTGATTTGAGCGAGCAGGAGATACCGGAAGAGAATAAAATCAAGGCTGCCGAGTTAGTGGCTCCGCCCCCGATTTTGAAGGAAACGGGGAAGCTGACCCCTCCGGGCATTGATAAGGACGAAA
>NZ_BBRU01000507.1:0-392 GCF_001431085.1 Candidatus Symbiothrix dinenymphae | reverse complement strand
GGGGATTGAGATGCCAGATGCCGGGGCGTTGGATGCGCAGATTGTAGCCCAGGCGCAAGGTCTGACCGTGTAATCTGGTAGGTAATTGTGGTGCTCGGTACCAAATTGGTGTAATCGGCACCAAAATTCATTGCCTCGTTTTTAGCAAATTCCGCGTCCAACCAAGTGCCCTCAAAGCGCAATCCCGCCTTGAAGCCCCATTTGTCGATTTTCACATTATACCCCGCATAAGCCCCCAGGATGTCGGAGTTGTGCAAAAATATATCGTTGTCGGACACCAGCGGTAGCCATTGCCCATTTGTCCACAAAGAGTGTTCGCTCTCGCTTTTGTTGATGCGTTTGATGTATTTGATGCCCGCCTCGATGGGTGGCTACACGGTGTCGCTCAACAC
>NZ_BBRU01000506.1:0-392 GCF_001431085.1 Candidatus Symbiothrix dinenymphae | reverse complement strand
TAAATTGGTTGTAGGACGCGCTCAACAGGCGCAGGGTGTCGATTTCGTAACTCAATTCGCCGTAGCCGTACATCATGTTGAACGTGTTTTTGCTCCAGCCGTCCTGTGTCAGCAACGTGGAACCTTTAATTTCACTTCGCTCACTGTGGGTGTCGTTGATTGGATTGCGGCGCTTGTTAGCGTTCAGATTGCCTGTAAGCCCTAATTTGCCCTGTTTGACGGAAAAATAGGTGCCTCCGCCGAAACTGCCCAGATTGTCCACAAAGGTGTTGAGCGACACCGTGTAGCCACCCATCGATGCGGGCATCAAATACATCCAACGCATCAACAAAAGCGAGAGCGAACACTCTTTGTGGACAAATGGGCAATGGCAACCGCTGGTGGCCGACAAC
>NZ_BBRU01000505.1:0-392 GCF_001431085.1 Candidatus Symbiothrix dinenymphae | reverse complement strand
GTTGCATATTTTGCCATATCAGCAATGTAGTCGTTGTAAATATCTGTTTGATAATTAGCCGTTTGTGCAAAACTCTCTGTCTCTGCATAGTTTTTGACCACAGCGGGCATTCCACCTGTTACAAGGTACTTTTTGTAAAATTCCAAAGCAAACGAATGAAGCGGAAATTCTTCGTTTCGCGCATAATGCCTGCGAATTTCTACCGCAAGATTTTCCCTGCCTAATGCCCACAAAAACTCCTCAAAATCAAGTGGATAAAGGTATAACTCATTCACTTTTCCAACAGGGAACGAATAGTTGGAGCGATTAACAGCCACGCCAAGCAACGAACCTGCCGCCACTATATGGTACTGAGGCGTATCTTCGCAAAAATATTTCAATGCGGTTAATGC
>NZ_BBRU01000504.1:0-394 GCF_001431085.1 Candidatus Symbiothrix dinenymphae | reverse complement strand
CTCCCTGATTTTGTCGGGAATATATTACAGTTTTGTTATACGATTGAGTGCCTTATATGGTCTATGTAAAGTAGCTTCGCTATTTGGAGATCCTAAAGATTTAGGTGTAAATGTTTATTTGGAAATATCAAAATTCTCATATATGATGAACTTGCTTATTGTTCTTCCTGTCGGGCTTATCCTCTCAGCAGTTGTGATATGGAAGAAGAAAGTGCATCGTGATACGGTAATTTTATTTCTTATAAATTGCATTCTTATTTATTCATTAGCTGTATTAAAAATTGATTATAGTGATTGGATATACGACTAATGATTTTTGTATTTATATTTTCGCTAAAATTAAAGTAAGATGCTAAATAAAATATATTCAATACTCGTCTATCTCTCCCTGATT
>NZ_BBRU01000503.1:0-395 GCF_001431085.1 Candidatus Symbiothrix dinenymphae | reverse complement strand
CGGTAATTCAAGCTAAAAAGATTGAAAAACTAAGCGAGAAAATTGACAGAAATAAGCAAAATATTGAGGCTTTGTCCAAATCGAATGACAATCACATCTCATATTTAGCCAATTTTACTCGTCATGATATTAAGAATGCTATTCTGAGCATGGATAGTATTTTAACTGTAACAGCTCCTGAAGAATTTACGCAGGAAAAAATAGCCTCGTTATCTACATATTTAGAAGTAATAAGCAATACAATAGAAAATTTTGCCAAATTAGTTCCTTATTCTTCTGATGGTAAATTTAAACTTGAATCATTGTTTATTGCAGTTGAAGTATTAACGAGAGCTGATATGCAGAATCACAAAGTGAATTTTCAATTAAGGTTTGATCGTAATTCATCTTGTGAA
>NZ_BBRU01000502.1:0-396 GCF_001431085.1 Candidatus Symbiothrix dinenymphae | reverse complement strand
CGCCGGTGCTGTTGCCACCCATTGCCCAGGTATGGTCTGCCACCACTCTTTCCCAGAAGAATTGGGCAGCATCGGTGTATCGTTTGTCGCCGGTGAAACGATAGACATACTCAAAGCCGGTGAACTTCTGTATCTGGCAATTGGCGTGCCAACCGGCCAGAATATCTTTCCCTTCCGAAGCGGGGATAAGCATCCGGTAGTCATTCAACCGCACAGCCCAGTCACGATACTTGCTCTCGCCCGTCAGTTCATAAACGTCCATAAACGATTCGCTCAGCGAGCCATGTTCGCATATCAGCATCTTTTGCACGCCGGCTTCACCCAATTTGTTCAGCACGTTTTCGCCAAACCAGTCGGTCATGCGGACAAGCGCCTTCTTGGCAAGCGGAAATAGAA
>NZ_BBRU01000501.1:0-397 GCF_001431085.1 Candidatus Symbiothrix dinenymphae | reverse complement strand
CAATGTACCCTCACTCAAGCAGTCGGCTTCATCGAAAAAGATGATAAGCGGCTTGTCTAATGACATACAAAAAAAAGTCAACTCATCAGCCAGCACACCGGCATAATTGCTGTAGTCAGCACCTTTGGCAAATGTTTCTCCTTTTGGTATGTTCGAAAAGCGAAATTTTGATTGCATCCGCTTGACTATCGCCGGAATGCCGTCCTTCGGGTCAATAATACCCTGCGCCGCTTCCAATGAGCAATAAAGCGCATAATACTTGCCTTCATGGTTGATGTGGTTAACCACATCAAGCAATAGGGTTGTCTTGCCGCTCTGCCGCGGGGCGTGAATCACAAAATACTGCTCCTGCCCAATGAGTTCCCTGATGCCCGACAAACGCGATGAAGCCTCTATC
>NZ_BBRU01000500.1:0-4748 GCF_001431085.1 Candidatus Symbiothrix dinenymphae | reverse complement strand
CAGGCGTCTGCGGTAAGGGGATTTCTCCGCCTTTTTTCACACTTTTCGTTGCAACCACAGTGCTACCATCTTTGAAAGAGACCAGCACGGCAGGTCCCCACTTGGGGTATAGGGTTATATTGCCTGTGGTATCCGCCGGAATAATTTCAATCTGCGAGCCCTCAGCATAATCCGGAGTCGTGTACCAGCCCTCAAAGGCAGACCTCGACTTTGTCGGCTCTCTCAGGTAGATAGGCAGAGTGCTTATATTATAGGACGTCGGGTTGAGCACAGAATTTGACTCAACATGATAGTCAATAGCATATTCATCCACCTGCCACTTAGCATACAGCCGCAGGTTACCAACAGAATTTTCCAGTTTAATAATCGGGTCACCGGTAAATTCAGGATTGGTGTACCAGCCGAGGAAAGTAGAGCCGTGCTTTGTAGTAATCAAAGACCTATTAGTCGTAACATCATAGGTTGTTGGCAGGGACACCTCACCCGGATCGGTGTATCTGATAGTGTACTGAATACGCTGCCATTGTGCCGTAAGGATAACGTCATTTTCTACTATCGTTTCAAAATTCCAAGGCAGATCGTTGGTACTATGCCAGTTCACAAACTCGTAGCCTCTTCTCTCCGGATCAGACGGACGCTCTATCTTTTGGTTACGTCCCAGCAATAGAGCATCCATAAGCACACCAGGGGTCAGGAAGAAGCGCACAGAATATTTCATCGCCGTTGCGATGGTCACATTATCAATCGCCGCAGGAGGTTGCATACCGGCACGGTCATCGTTTATCCAGGCAAATATCAACCGCTTATAGGTGTTGGCATTCTCATGAGGCACTACAATGACCTCTTGCGAATGCCATCCGGCACGTTCCTTACCATAATCGCCAAAAACGCCAATCGGGGTAGCAGAGGGGATTTTCCGCCCTGGTACAGGCGTCACAGTAAGATTTTCGAGATAGACAGCCAAATAATCTTTTCCGGCAACTGTGCCGCCTTCTCCTACAACTGTGCTACCTTCTCCGGCAGACCGCCAATCGAAGGAAAGCAGAAAATCTTCGGAGGCCTCAGGCATTCTCATATCATGATAGAGATACGATATGCTCGCTCGTTCCATATCATACGCATTGTTTGCCCCGGTAGCATCATTAGTAATGTAGGCAGAAAGGACATCACCGTGATTAGTGGCTCCACCCCTCACCCATCTATTGGGCTGCCCTTCGCTGGCATAAGTCCAATCGGCAAGGTAGGGCGAGCCGGCATCAAACGTTTCCAGGAAATCAATATGCCCCCACTTGGCATACAACATAGTATCGTTCAATACGGGTATGCTGTCAAAATCCCACCGTTGCGTATAAGCCGTATCGGAATACCAATTATCGAAGAAGACATAATCGGTAAGTGTCGGCGCGGGCGATGGTTTGGTGGCATGGCGTGTTCGTCCCACAATTTGGTCCGGCACCGGAGTGGCACTCACTTCCAGCGTATTAAACCTTACCGTACAAGCACGCAACCACTTTGCCCATAGCACAGTGTCTTGCGCATTATAGGCAGATATTGACTTTATCGTAGTGTACAGATATGGCGGTGTCAGGGGGTCGGCATCCGCCCAACCGTCAAAGACAAACTGATCTCTCACCACATTCTGCGACAACACCGTTACACTATCATAAGCATACGTCGAAATCGAATCCACAGCCGGATTAAGAAACTGACCGCCGTCCAGCATATAGGTAATGGTGTGACGCCGCCAATTGGCAGTTAAGTTAATGTCAGTATGCCAAGCTCCCGCATGGATGGCATCAATCTGCGTTCCGCCGGTCGTCCAGCCGGTAAAGAGCCACCCGGTGCGCACCGGAATCGGCAACACAAACTCACTCTCAACCGTAAAGAAGCCGACACTGTCCCTAACGCCGGATTCGCCATACAGACCACCGTTGCCGGGTATTCTGAAACGCCCGCCACCCATATTGTAGTTAATCTGATAGTGCTGCAATCCCCACTTAGCCAATAGCCAGGTCGTATCCAGGATTTCCACATCACTCACCAGAAACGGCTCTCTGGTCAGCGAATCAATCCAAGTCTCAAACACATAATCTCGGCGGGCAAGGGTCTGCGTCGGAGCCACATACACGGCAGACGTTCCCTGCAATACCGGTTGCGTTATCACCGGCAAACCGTTCTTGCTGTCAAAATAGACGGGCACATGCTCGTTTCGCTTGATAGACACATTATCAATCGCAATAGAAGGCGATTCACCTCTATTATTAGCATCGTTAGCCCAGGAAAGCACCAATATTCTTGGCACATTCGCTACGCCGACGTCTGCTCGCGACAAATACAATTTTTGTATCACTTTGTTCCATCCGGCACTTTGGTTGCTGTATTGACCAATCAGCTGATAGCCCTCGGTGGTTTCCGGAATAAGAGAGCCTACTTGCGGGATTTGCGAAGCATTGGCAAGGTACACCTTCAAATAATCCCTATCGGCTTCGCCTCCACCCTTCCAGTCAAAAGAAATGATGAAAATAGAATCCGTCTGAATAGTTATATTTCGCCAAAGATGCACGACACTGGGGACACTACGGTCATAGTCCGCGAGACCGGGCAAAGTTGGTGTAGTAATATAAGCACTGCCGGAGAAGTAGTCATCACTGTTATTATAGGAAGCATTAATACTCCAGATATTCGTTTGAAACTCAGTACCGAGTGTATTCACCACCCGCCAATCATCGTGATAAACAGGACTAATTCCGTCATAAGGCTCTGTGAAAGTCTCCGTAAATGCGCCGGCAATCCAGTCGGCATACAGAGTGTAAGCCCTTGCATTACCGGGTGGTATCTCCACTACCCGGGATTGCGGGTCGGAGAGAGTAATGTACCAGCCATTGAAGGCGTAACCACTGCGCACGGGCTCTTCCAGGATACAGCCAGCGTCGGTGGTATAGTATGTAGGATGTGTAGTACCTCTAAAATAGCCGTTCTGCATATTCTCGTAGTTGATAGCCCAGCGAGTTGGATCCCACTTGGCATAGACTGTTGTATCGCCGAAGTTGCCTTTTTTGATAGTGTCGCCACCCGCAGAAATCCTGACCATATTCGACCCGGGTCCCCAGCCTGTAGTGCCGCGTACCGTGTTGTAGTACCAGCCGTCGAAGACAGAACCGAGTTTTTCGGGATGCCCCAACACACTGTCGAGCTCAATATTATAGGTCAGAACGCTGTCGCGCCTTCCGCCGCTCAGCCCTAAGGGGTCTCGAAAAGCTCCCCCGTTCATCACATACTTGATTTCATATTCCACGCGAGTCCACGTTGCCCACACCGTAGTGTCGGGAGCCGCACCCACCGAAACAGGAGGAATCGGACCAACCGGCACTCCTCCCAGCAGGTTCCAACTGGCAAACGTGTAGCCATTTCTGACCGCTTTAAGCGCTTGCGGGTTGGGGATACCTACTCGGGAAGAATAGGGGCGGACGGTATCAAGCGGGTCGTCGGGCTCATTCGGGTTGTTGAGGTATGCATCAATCAAATGCCCGTCGAAAAGACTGCCGTAGTAAATCAGCGGGTCTTTCCACTTGGCATACACATCCAATTGACCTATGCGATTGTCGGTGCTATGTAAGGCATCATCGTTATTACCAAGACGGTTAGCCAGAGTGGGGTCGGTGTACCATCCCAAAAACTCTTTGCCTTCCGGATGTTCCGCCGGATGCAGGACGGTATCGGTAACAATCGTATAGTGCGTAATACTGTCCGGTCCAAGAAGTCCCAGACGAGTATAATTACGATTGCCGTAGAGGGGGCCTCCGACAAAGGGGCTGTCGAAGTAACCTCCATTATGATGGTATATAATGTCGTACGGGAGTAGTGCCCACTTCGCATCCATGATAACACCCGGATAGAATAGCGAATCGGGCGGTGAGCTCGGATAGAGAATGTACTGCTGAGGCGGATTTGCCTGACTCATCCAACCGACATGGGCATAACCTCTACGAAATGGCGTTGGAAGTGGTTCCAAAGCAGGACCCTCTATTACATTAACGACTTTCGTACCCACTATGGTCGGCATACCTGCTCCATTATCTGTCCATCCTGCATGCTGTTGGTTTTCATAAATAGTAAAGTTGGCATTCGTCTGAAGTGTAATCGGAATAGAATCGGACACACTGACGGAGATATTATCAATAGCGATGGGGACTGTGCTACCGCTTCCGGCAGAGTTGTACCAGGTAAATATCAGCCGCTTGGGGGTATCCACAGTGTAGCCCGTTATCACAAACCGCTTGTATCGCCATCCGTTGGAGTTGCCGCCGTGCGAAGTTAAAAGGGTTGTGCTTGCGTTTGCAGTCAGTCGTGTTCCCGCCACAGGTGTTGTTGTCGTGCTCGTTAAGAAGACTTCCAAACCATCGGCAGGATGGCAGTTGGATTTCCAGTCAAAGCCTATCGAGTAGGTTTTACCGGGTGCCGCGGTGAACAAAATATCGGAATAGCAATGCACCACACTACTTAGGAGCTGGTCGTAAGCATAAGCGCCCGTGCCTGCATTATTCGTAATATAAAGCGCTGAAGACGCCGCAGTTCCGCCGGCAGCAGTACCCCTATGCCACGTATTCGGTTCGCTGCCGTTCGCCAGATGCCAGTCGGCGGAAACCGTTTCAAAACTTTGCACTACGGGGATTGCCTGTGTCCATCGTGCATACAATAATGTGTCGTAGAGGCAGGGGCCGGCAATTTCCGGGGGAATTTTTACGGGG
>NZ_BBRU01000499.1:0-397 GCF_001431085.1 Candidatus Symbiothrix dinenymphae | reverse complement strand
GTTAATCACCAAAACCAAAGCTTCGCTTCCCCTTAGTCAATCACTAAGGAACCCTGTCTCGGATAACTCGCTGTCTTTAAACAAGATGCGTTTTTTTATCCGACTATGTACTAATCATTTGCAAGGCTGGAGCCTTGCTTTTTAATCCAATGTAGGCAGAGCCTATGCCGAACTGTCTATCATTTTTTGCACGTTGCGCCGAACATAGGCAATTTTCCTATTTTTCTTGTTTCTGTTTCAAATACTATTTCATCTTGTTCGTTATCAACTCTTATAGCAATTTTCTCTCTTATGTCTGTATTTGTACCTGTCATTAATTTCCAATTTCCATTTTTTTGCTCAAAGACATATATACTTAAACATCGTACACCTGAACATTTATCAACCATTAAGATAA
>NZ_BBRU01000498.1:0-398 GCF_001431085.1 Candidatus Symbiothrix dinenymphae | reverse complement strand
CGTATAAGTTGAATTGATGTCATTTTTGTCACGCTCTGCTATTAGAGGATTTTCCGCGCCGCCACCCGGAAAGCCCGGATGATGCCAGCCGCGCAGGTTCCATTCGTCGAACGCAATTTTGACTTTGCCGCGAAGTCTTGATTTTTCGAGAATGGCAATGGTGCCGGAAATGCCGTCTGCCGGTTGGTCTGTTCGCATCATACTTTCAAGATAGGACGATGATGTACCTCCGTAATAACCGTGAATGGAAACGTAATTCAAATACCTGCCTGCGGCTTGGAGACTGATTTGGACCGATGGTTGTATTGCATGAAGCATCTGGCAGAATTGCTGGAGCAACCGGCAGAACTAAAAGGCGAGATATTCGACGAATTGTTTGAATTAGCAGATTTAAAAAC
>NZ_BBRU01000497.1:0-398 GCF_001431085.1 Candidatus Symbiothrix dinenymphae | reverse complement strand
AAATGTAGTGAAAACACCCGTCTTCCGGGCAGACATCGCCGATTTCGCCGCCATGAACGAGGTCTATGGCAAGCATTTCAGCGAACCATTCCCCTGCAACGCAAATTTACCATTCAGTTAGTGGCAACATTTTAAATAGATAACATAATAAAAAATAAAGATTTATGAAAACAGTTATAAAAGAGATATTATTAAAGATGCGAGTGCTGAGTGTTTGCCTATCAGGCATACTCCTGTACTCATGTAATGACTTTCTGGATGTGGACGACTACTTCAAAAATACGCAGCAGTTGGATTCCATATTCACCAGAAGAGACAAGGTGGACCAGTACCTGAAAGAAGCGGCCAGTTATTTGCCGAACGAAGGGAATTTATGGACGAAGAGTGATGGCATTTAT
>NZ_BBRU01000496.1:0-398 GCF_001431085.1 Candidatus Symbiothrix dinenymphae | reverse complement strand
TCTGGGTATTTATGCGCCCGATATGCGGTATCAGTTTGAACGAGAAAACGGCGAACTGTGGGCTAAGGCAACGCTATTTCGCGCATTGCTGGGATATTACGGTTTTACGAAAGATAAAAAAGTGCTCACCGCGGTGGAACGAGCCGTGCAAAATGTAATGGACAACTACAAAATAGATGCTTCGCATCCCTTCAAACTAAATCATGCAGGCGACGGTGTCACTCACGGGTTGAATTTCACCGATGTGTTAGACCGTTTATACCAATTGACACACGATATCCGGTATTGGGATTATGCCTTATTCCTGTATAAGGATTATTCGGTTAATATGGCAACCAACGGCGATATTCGGTACCAAAATATCATGGACCCGCAATATCGTTTGTATGGTCATGCGG
>NZ_BBRU01000495.1:0-399 GCF_001431085.1 Candidatus Symbiothrix dinenymphae | reverse complement strand
GAAGAGTATAATATATCCTTACACCACCGTTGAGCAGCATCGTATCAACCAATGTGGGTGGTCCGGGCGCAACACCATCGTCCGAACCGATAGGGAGCCTGTCCGACTCTTTGCAGGCATAAAAACCCGCTACTACAAACAGCATCAAAAGGGCTGTTTTTGCTATTTCTCTAAACTTTTTCATATCTTTTATTTTTTTTAATTATTAATCTTTTGTCTTGAACCTTGATTTTAATAAGATTTTCAGGATTGCCAAGATAATTCATATCTATTATTCTCTATCATCTTGTTAATCTTCTTAATCTTGTAAAAATCGTGGTTCAGACTACCATCCCGGATTTTGAATAAGATTTGAGTTTATATTCAGTTCACTGACAGGGATGGGCCACATATAGTCCC
>NZ_BBRU01000494.1:0-399 GCF_001431085.1 Candidatus Symbiothrix dinenymphae | reverse complement strand
ATTCCTTTATTATTTCAGACAGGCTATCTGACTGTCAAAGACACACCAAAGACTGATGGTGTTCATCTATACACGCTTGGAATTCCTAATCTGGAAGTGAGAAAGTCGCTGATGGAGCTTTTGTTAAGTGCATTTACTCAATATCCTGTGGCACAATTGGAAGGATTAGGGAAAGAGATGCTGCAACAGATTTGTGATTACGATGCAGAGGGTTTTACAAATAATATGCGTAAGATGCTTGCCGGAGTTCCTCTCAATTTGAAGACATCAAAGTGGATAAATAGAGCAAAAGCGGAAGCGGAAAATGCCGAACATGAAGCGCATTATCACATCATCTTTCAAATGTGGATGACTATGCTGGGCTTCAATATTCAAAACGAAAAGATTACCAGCCGGGGG
>NZ_BBRU01000493.1:0-400 GCF_001431085.1 Candidatus Symbiothrix dinenymphae | reverse complement strand
GCACATTGGCATAGCCCAGGCCGCCGCGCAGATGGCCCACGAACTGCGCTGCAAAGCGCAGCAGCACATGCGTGAGCGCCCCGCCCGACATCAGCTCGGCCGCCAGGATGAAGAAGGGCACGGCCATCAGCGGAAAGCTGTCTATGCCCGTGAACATCTCCTTGAACACGATGAGCTGCGGATAGCGGCCCCCCACGAAGACGGCCAGCGCAGCGGAGATCGCCAGCGCGAAGGCCACCGGAAAGCCCAGCGTGAGCAGGACGACGATGGCGATGAAAAGCGTGATACCCATGATGTGCGTTCGAATCAGTTATTCATGGCAGAGCGATGGAACTGACACGCTCCAAGGCAGGAGACACCAAGCAAGGGCCTGGGCCGGCCGCGCCGCCCCGCAGCGAGG
>NZ_BBRU01000492.1:0-400 GCF_001431085.1 Candidatus Symbiothrix dinenymphae | reverse complement strand
CCCGGCCCGCCGTTAGGCGCAAAGGAGATGGGGCTGAGACGCGCCCACACCGCATATAGCGTGGTGGGCGCATTGGTGGTATAACTCGTCAACGGGTCTGTTGCCTGGGGGGCTGTATGCCAGCCTCGGAAAGCATAACCGGTTCGCGTTAAGCCTCCCGGATTGTAACCGACTCCTACATAGGTGAAACTCACATTGTGCGCTTTTGTGCCATTAGGAGGCGCAGTTCCGCCGGTGGCTCCATTGGCATCGTACCGGACTGTGTAAGTAATGGGCGTACAAGAGCCGGAAGTATTAGCATTCGCTTGACCATTGGCAGCAACATCTGCATCGGCTTGACTATCTGCATCGGCTTGACTAATGGTAGAAAAGTAGTTCCCCCCCGCAACAATATACGGTT
>NZ_BBRU01000491.1:0-400 GCF_001431085.1 Candidatus Symbiothrix dinenymphae | reverse complement strand
GTACTACCGCGTCAGAGGCATTAATGCGTTCGGCGAATTGGGACCGCCGAGCGATTCTGTGGTGGGTCGCGGACGCATCCCTGTCACCTTTGCGCCCATAATTTCAAGCAAGGAAGTGATTGATAACAAGCGAGTTAGTCTTACTTGGGAATATTCGGACGAAATGAACGAATCCATTACCGGTTTTCGCGTCTATCGTTCGCCCAAACCGACCGGCACAAAAGAGAAAATTTACGAAAGCAAAAAGCCCAAAGAACGCGTGTACATCGACCCACACCCGGATTTGACCAATTATTATGTGTTGTCTGTGTTTGATGACGAAACGGAGAAATTTTCGCCCCAAACGTATGCTGAATTGCTCGACAGCATCCCCCCTGCCGCTCCACGCAGGCTTGCGGGC
>NZ_BBRU01000490.1:0-400 GCF_001431085.1 Candidatus Symbiothrix dinenymphae | reverse complement strand
CGGTGAACACGGGCTGGCTGGCGAATTCGCCCACGGCCAGCCGCTCCAGCGGGCGGCCGTCAAGGATGGCGCGCTGCAGCGTGGTGCCCGTGAAGATGCCCAGGCCGCCCTGCGGCAGTCCCGAGACCAGCACGCAGGTCGTGCGCTCGGCATGGAACAGGCGCACCGCGGAGACGATGTCCGTGGCCGCATCCACCACATGGGCGGCACGCAGATAGGCCTGGTCCACGCGCGCCAGCGTCAGCGACTGCAATTCGTGCCGGTCGGCGCGCTGGGCCAATGTGCCCAGCTTGTGGCCCAGGGCGGAGAACAGCAGGGCGCCAAAGGCGGGGTTGCGCGCGGTCAGCTCGCCCACGGGTTCGCGCGCAAGCTGGTAGGCGGTGAGGTCCTCGGGCACGGG
>NZ_BBRU01000489.1:0-5028 GCF_001431085.1 Candidatus Symbiothrix dinenymphae | reverse complement strand
GAAGTCAAAAAGAGGATAGAGCAGCCCATAGACGGTTATTCATCAGACAGCACGGCATTGTCCGCACAGCAAAAAGGTATTCTGGATGCACAAGCAGAACTGCTCCTGCAACTCGCTCCCGACGTGCAAATCATCATCGAAGGTCATACCTGCGACTTCGGCACCCACCTCGTCAATATGTCAATAGCCCAAAAGCGTGCCGAAATCGCCAAAAACTACCTCGTCCAAAAAGGCATCGCCGCCAACCGCATCACCACCATAGCAAAAGCAGCAACAAAGCCGGTCGCACCAAATGCCGGTGAAGCAAACAGGAAGAGAAACAGGCGGGTGGTGATAGTGATTGATTAAAACGACCCCGCCCTGCGCTATTTCGATTGCTTATTAAATGACTTCTCCAACTTCACAGCAGGTGCCTCGCCATTCAAATTCAGCTTGACCGCCCCTATTCGCTCAGCGCCGCCGCGCCAGCCTTCGCGAGCGTTGAAATACATCAGCAGCGAATTTTCCCAATGCACGACGTCCAACTGATAAATAATCGCCGAACGCCAAGGGATATTCGCGTCGGGTTTGACAATCGGATTACAATCGGCTTCTTTCCATTGCAGACCGTCGTCACTCGACAACAGACGGATTTCCGAGCGTGATTTGCCTTCCGCATCAATATAAATAGGATTATAAAAAGCTACGTACCCCTTTTTATAGCCAAATACCTTAAAACCGCCGCATCCAAAGTTTCGGAACGGCAAATTTACGTCCGGCTCCAGAATAGGCTCTTCTCTTTTTATGAACGGACCCAGCGGATTATCGGCCTCGGCACAAAAAATATTTTTTGGTTCCTCATAACCGGCATCGTTCAAGAAAACCGTGCCGCCACTGTAATACATCCTGTAGCGACCATCCGGTAATAGGATGACACATGGATTGCGCGCTTCTATTCGTGGTCCCTCACGTTCTTTTGGCAAATCCGGCACTACAAGCGTAACAGGTTCCGACCATGTTTTAAAATCGGTCGTTGTCCTGGCACGTATCACAACGTGATATTGTTTTCCCGTTTTCGGGTCTTTATATTCGGTGGTAGCCGAATAATACTGTATCCAGCGGTCGCCATCGCAGAAAATGTATTGTACGCCAATTTCCCCTTCTGCATGGGAAGCATCTGCCCAGTGAAGTCCGTCTTTTGAAACGGAGTGAAAAAACCAGCTGTGCCATTTTGTATCATGCGAAAAACCATGAAAAAAGGCATGCCATTTGTCGTCAAACTTACCGGGTAGCAAAATTTGCGGGTCGCCGATAACCAATTCCTGCAGCCCATAAACTTCGGGGTCTATCAATGGGTTTTCAGGCAGGTCTTTCCATCGTTTCTCTCCCCAATCCAGGGCGGCAGTTTGAATTTGACCATACTCAATACCCTGTTTCTTCCATTCTGCCAGAAAATAATCCAGGGATTTCAGGAAACGCTTGTAATCTTTTTTGTCCGGCGCCGTCCACCCCACTTCGGCATAAGCAGCTATGCGGGGATAGACCCTGTAATTCAAGGCATTTTCGTCGGGCACAAACTCTGTCCACAGCTGACAACCCAAGCCCAGCACGCTTTTTTTCTGTTCATCCGTCAGACTTTTGGGCACAGGGTTGAATGAATAAGCTTTTTCTAACGAGAGGCTTTTATAGGTGTAATCTAAATACGTAAATTGATGTTGCGAATTAACCACATTATAGCCATCATCTATTGCTTTTTTGATGAGGGACAGGTCGCCCTTCCAAAATTGAACAACAGTACCGGGGGCAAGACGCTGTCCGGTAGTGTGGTCATTATTTCCCCCCTGAACATCTGCACCGGTTATTTCGTTCCATCCCATCATATTTCGTTTTTTGGAAGTAAGCCATTGCGACATTTTGTTGGTAAAGTCAACTTGCAGGTCGGCAGGTGTTTTGAAGCCCTTCTCCTTCATATATTGGCTGACAGCAGGCGAATTTTTCCAATAATCAAAATGCACCTCATCCCCACCGATATGAATCACCTTGCTCGGAAATAAAGCCATCACCTCTGTGAGTACATTGTGAAAAAACTCAATGACTTTGGGGTCGGTTACATCAAATACATACGTTCCCATGAGATTGTCGCGTGTCTTTTGGGTACCTACTTTGGGTACTCCCAACCACGGATAGGAGTTAATGGCTGCATCGCCATGCCCCGGCATTTCTATTTCAGGCACAATGGTAATGTGGCGGGCAGCGGCATAAGCCACCACTTCCCTGATTTCGTCCTGCGTATAAAAACCGCCGTGGGGTTTGCGTTCCAAATAACCGTGTTCGTAACCAACATCCCACCATCCTTTTTTTATTGTTGAATCGCGGTGAGCGCCTGTTTTTGTCAGTTCGGGATATTTTTTGATTTCGATGCGCCAACCGTCAGAATCCACAATATGCCATTGAAAAACATTCAACTTTAACCGAGCCATATTATCCAACAATCTGAACACAGCCTCCTTCCCATGAAAATAGCGAGACTCGTCCAACATCAAGGCACGCCACCCCAAAGTAGGATAATCCGTAATCGTACCGCATTGTAGAGACGTGGCGTGCCACGTCTCCGCCGCCGCCAATGAAGCCTCAAGCAATTGCCGCAAAGTTTGAATACCATACAAAATACCAGCAGGCGCATTAGCCTTAATAACAATCCCTTTTGACTGAATATCCAAAATATACCCTTCAGGCTTTTGAGGCAATACTGAGGCATCTAACACGAGGGTGATGTCGCCTGATTTTTGACCTTTTTGCAGGATGGGGTTGATGGCGGCGGAGACGTGGCGCGCCACGTCTCTACACAATGTTGCTTCGTTTGCCAATTTTGGTGGGAATGCGATTGTCAGTTTATCTTTCAGTTTGAAAGAACCGGTGGTGTATGCCACTTGCTGCGGTTCGGGCAGGATGGAATACGGGCGGATTTCGTCGTTACCGTAGGCATTGACGCCTGACAACATACACACTGCTAAAAAACACTTACTTATTGTTTTCATTTTTATTTTTACTTTTTTTATTTACTAAAATTTCACAAAGGTACATAAACCAAATATCTCAGTTGGAAGCATCAAGCCATGATTTTAATAGCGTGAGCATTTCTTTTTTATATTGGAACGTATCGTTCATGCCCCAGCCATGCCCCCCTGTCGGAAAAATGTACAGGGTTGCGGGAATGTTGTTGCGCTTCAGGGCTTGATAGTATAAAATGCTGTTTTGAGGCAACACCGCGTTATCATCATCGCTTAACAATAATATCGCCGGAGGAGTTTGTGCATTCACCTGCTTTTCGTTTGAATAAATATGCAAGTCTGTTGCCGGAGGATTGTCGCCCAGGAGATTGATGCGCGACCCATCGTGGCGAATGTCCTTATCCATACTTATGACCGGATAGAAAAGTATTGAAAAGTCGGGACGTGTGATGCTGTCGGTGTAATGCGTTGAGGCTGTTGCCGCCAAATGCCCGCCCGCCGAAAATCCGGCGATGCCTACTTTGGTGATATTCCATTCGCCGGCTTTTGAACGAGCATACCGAAAGGCAGTTTGCACATCTTCCAATGGAATGTTTTTATACTTTTTTTCCGGCAAGCGGTATTTTAGTACAATGCCGACATAGCCCTGCTCTTTCAGCCACTCGGCAACCTGATGCCCTTCGTGTTGTATAGCCAAACCGCCATACCCGCCTCCGGGACAGATAATCACTGCCTTGTGTTTGTTCACCGAAGCCTTAGGCAAGTAAATCGTTATCTCCGCATCGCCCGCGCCCAATTTAACAGACGTTTGTGCATTCATACTGCTCATAAACAGCACAAATAATGAAGTTGCAATTATTTTTTTCATAAATTTATGGGGACTTCTTATTTCCCGGTAAGCAACGCTTCACGGCAGTACGCTACACATTTTGCAACTTCTTTTACGGCATCCGAACCCGCAGGGATGGCGTATTCCAGTTCGACATCACATTCGATGGGCCATTTTTCTTTTTGTATCAGGCGCAGAATTTCCTTTATCGGCGTAGTTCCTTTTCCCCACACTTGATTTTGGTCTTTCGGCGTATCGTTTTTTCCGGTCTTGTCTTTCATGTGGATGGTGACAATCTTGTCGTGCAGACGTGTGATAAGGTCGCAAGGATTTAAACCGGTAGCTCCGTAATAATGACCTGCGTCGAAATTCAAGCGAAGATATGAGCCATGAGCCAACACGCGGTCGAAGCTGAAATTGGGGTCGCCCGGTTGTCCGTGGTTGTGGAAAATGACAAACAGTTTGTGTTTTTCCGCAAAGGGAGCCATCTTTTTGGCTGATTGTTCCGAGATTTCCATGCTGATGCCTTTGGCGCCAACGGCTTTACAAGCTCTGAAAGCGTAGTCGATTTCTTCATCCGACCAATTCGCATCGCCTAACTTCAGTACATTGATTTTGATGCCTCTTTTGGCAAAGAGCTTCTTTACTTCCTTGTACTTGTCCATAGACAATTCGGTTCTCCATTTGCGAACCGCGTCGCCGCCACGGGGTACTCCCAAGTGATTTTCTACTATGCCACCCATCAGTTCAACGGAACTGATACCGGCATTCACAATGTAATCCAGATACGCCGGAAGCGACTGGTCAGGCATTTCCCTGAAACTGTAGGTGATTGTTCCTACCTGCACGCCTGCGAATTTGGAATTATTCGGAGCGGCCTGAATAAATGTGGCAGCAATTGCCACTAAACACAAATTTCTAAAAATCTTTTTCATTTTTTTTAATCATTAAAATTTTCGGCAAAGGTACAAAAAAAAATGATATAACAAGGGGTGCACGACAAATTGGCTAATTTTTTTTCAGGTGCTATTTCTTGCAAACGGTGTTTTGTCCCGCAGGGACAGCACTTTATTAACCGTAGACTTCAGTCTACGGGATAAAAGATGCTAAGATTCCATTAGTCCCGCATGGGACGGCACTTTATTAACCGTAGACTTCAGTCTACGGTATATAACAAAGTGCCGTCCCATGCGGGACTTGGGGGAGGCG
>NZ_BBRU01000488.1:0-401 GCF_001431085.1 Candidatus Symbiothrix dinenymphae | reverse complement strand
GTCACTACGTTGCCGGTGATTGTTGCTTTCTTTATACCGTTTACAGAGTTGTTGGTGTTTGTCACCTCCACGTAATAGTAGTATACGCCTGCGGTAAGGTCGGTTGGCGTGTTGTAAGTGGCTTCGGTAGCACCTGCTATGGCATAGCCGTCGGTGTTGCTTTCAATGTTGTTTTCATACCATTGGTAGCTTAGCGTGCCTCCATCGGATGAGATTGCTTCCACGGTGAGCGTTTCAGCATTGCCGCTTATCACTTCGCCGCTTACAGGTTGCGTGATGATGGCAGGCGCGGCGGCATCATCCACTCTCACCACCCATTTGGCATAGAGCGTAATATCACCGGTTACTCCATCGGTGTTGAAATTCCACGCATTGGTGCAAGCCGCCTCACGATACCAACC
>NZ_BBRU01000487.1:0-401 GCF_001431085.1 Candidatus Symbiothrix dinenymphae | reverse complement strand
GCATTAGGATTGCCCTGCGAAATGCCCATTCTTATCATTTTTCCACTCATACGCTTCACTTTTTTAACCGTTAACGAGGGGCAAAGGTAGTCATTTTTTTTGTCTTTTACAGGAAATGGTATGGAAAATTTTGTCTGAACTAATTGAACTTGCCGCCATTTTTTTTGTCTGATTCAGACAAAGTAATTCAGCCCCATAATCTCGCGCACATCGCGCAGGGTTTTGCTTGCGCTTTCGCGTGCTTTCTCGGCGCCGGCTTGAGTCACTTTGCGGAGGTAGGCGTTGTCGTTGATGATGTCGTTGATGCGCTCTCGGATTGGGGTGGTGACTTTGATGATGTCTTCTGCCAGCTGTTTTTTGAGGTTGCCGTACCATTTTTGTTCGCCGGTGTTCCACAAATT
>NZ_BBRU01000486.1:0-401 GCF_001431085.1 Candidatus Symbiothrix dinenymphae | reverse complement strand
ATATTCAGGTGTTTAACAAATATGCGAGCGAGCCGAGTGCCGAAACGATTGACGAGTTTTTCTTCTTCGGCGAGGTGTTGCTCAATGACTTTGACGACATCGACAAAAATTTGGTGAATGCCCGTGCCCTGTTCAGTAATTTGCAGGATTTGGATGCCCTGCGCGATGATTTCACACACTTGTCCGACAACCAGCGAGAGGCATTGATGCGCCGCTTCCAACAATTTTTTATCGGCGACACTGCCCTGAAAACTGCTTTTCGCAATATTTGGAATATTCTCGGTGAAGTTTACACCGATTTTAAGCAAAAGTTGGTTGCTGAAAACACTGCCTATCAGGGTATGCTGATGCGCGATGTGATTGAACAATTGGATGTTCAGGAGGGGATTGCGGGTCAAGCC
>NZ_BBRU01000485.1:0-401 GCF_001431085.1 Candidatus Symbiothrix dinenymphae | reverse complement strand
ATTATGGGATGAGGTTGCAAAAGGAAATATCCGCACCGGGCATCCTTTTGACTTAAACGGTGTGTGGGTGCCCTGGTATAACCTGCATAAATTGCTGGCAGGCCTCCTGGATGTTTATCTGTACACCGGTAATGAAACGGCAAAAACCGTTGCTGTAAACTTTGCAAACTGGATTTACGAAAAATTCAAAAACCTGACGGAGGCACAATGGCAAATCATACTTTCCTGCGAATTTGGAGGAATGAATGACGCTTTGTACAATCTTTATGCCCTTACGGGAGAAAACAAGCACCTCCAAATGGCGGAAAAGTTTTATCATCACGCCGTTTTAGACCCATTGGCAGCCTCACAAGACCAATTCAAGGGCTTACATGCCAACACACAAATCCCTAAAATCATCG
>NZ_BBRU01000484.1:0-402 GCF_001431085.1 Candidatus Symbiothrix dinenymphae | reverse complement strand
GTACAATTTTTTTTGTACCTTTGCCACCCTATTTGAGATTTGTAAGAACAATGAAAAGTTTGAACGACATACAAACCATGTATTTTATTGGCGCAGGGGGCATCGGCATGAGCAATCTGGTGCGCTATTTCCTTGCTGAAGGCAAAACGGTGGGTGGCTACGACCGCGTGGAGTCGGCACTCACCCGCGAATTGAACGCCGGAGGGGCACAAATCCATTATTGGGACGATGTGAATATGATTCCGGAGGCATTCAAAAACCCAAAAACGACATTGGCCGTGTGGACTCCCGCCATTCCGGCAGAGCATTCGGAACTGGGGTATTTCCGCACCAAAGGCTTTGAAGTGATGAAACGCGCACAAGGGTTGGGCGAAATCACAAAGACCAAACGCGGCATCTGCG
>NZ_BBRU01000483.1:0-402 GCF_001431085.1 Candidatus Symbiothrix dinenymphae | reverse complement strand
GAGCGGTATAGTGCAATAGATGGTGTGGTTTACAGCAAAAATCAAGACTCTTTATTGATATATCCGGCGGGGAAGCAAAACGCTACTTTTACCATTCCTAACACCGTGACCTATATTGGGCGTTATGCTTTTCATGGTTGCCGCAGTCTTACCTCCGTTATCATTCCTAACAGCGTGACAAACATTGGGGAGAAAGCTTTTGAAAGTTGCAGCGGTCTTACCTCCCTTACCATTCCTAACCGTGTGACAAGCATTGGGCAGGATGCTTTTTATGGTTGCAGCGGTCTTACCTCCCTTACCATTCCTAACAGCGTGACAAGTATTGGGGAGGGGGCTTTTGCGGATTGCAGCCGTCTTACCTCCATATATGTTCGTCGGACTACTCCGGCAAGTTTATTAGGA
>NZ_BBRU01000482.1:0-402 GCF_001431085.1 Candidatus Symbiothrix dinenymphae | reverse complement strand
CGTTAGGGCCGTCCTGCCATGAATTGGCGCCATTTGCTTCTATCTTTATCTTTCCCTTCACGGTGTTGAAATACCTGCCGGTGCCGCGTACGGCAACCAGTACGGCTGTCTGGTCCCAACTTTCGCGCCCTTTCGGTTGTGTCTGACCGCATATTGTATAAACTTCTTTTGCCGGTGTGTTTTGTATGCCGGATTCTCTCAAACGTTTCCCTGTAACTATTTTATCGCCTATTTCCCAGCCGCTGAAAATAATGCTGGTTGGCCATTGCTCACACACAGTTGCCGAAGCAGGCACATCTATATAAACATTGTATTCGCGTCCTTTGGGAAATTGACCGGCCATTGACACTAAGTGTTTCACTTTCTTTTCAACTAATTGCTTGCCGTCTAAAGGGCTGTATT
>NZ_BBRU01000481.1:0-402 GCF_001431085.1 Candidatus Symbiothrix dinenymphae | reverse complement strand
TTTCTATATTGGGCTGCAAGGAAAATATAGCATCCGAAGCAAGGCTTTGTATGGGATATCGGGGGTCGTCAAAAAGGTCTTTAACCGTTTTATTGTTAAAATCATCAATTGGTGGTGTTCCCAATTTGAAATTTACATGCAAACTATCCAAATTGGAAGATATCATTCGCACAAATGTAGCTTTATGCCCTACATCATCGATGGAATCTTTATCAAGGGAGGGGTTTTTATTAGCCGGTCCTGCTCCTTCTTCAGCAGGCGGGACTGTAAATTTATAAGGGATTTCCAATGGAACCGATGGATCCGGTTCGTCATTTTTGTATGCTGCCAATGGTGCCAAACTTATTTCCAAAGGCGTTCCCAAAGTAGAAACAATAGCAAATCGGATTTTGGGGTCAGACA
>NZ_BBRU01000480.1:0-404 GCF_001431085.1 Candidatus Symbiothrix dinenymphae | reverse complement strand
GTTTATGGTACTTTTTTGGATGGTTTCAGTATTTATGAGGAGCGATTGTTGCCCACCGGGTTGATTGTGATGGGGAATGAGGGGAATGGTATTCGTCCGGAGGTTGAGAAATGGGTTACGCACCGGCTTTATATTCCTAATTTTCCGCTTGGTGCGCCCACTACCGAGTCGCTGAATGTGGCGACTGCTACTGCAATCACGTTGGCGGAGTTTCGGCGGCAGGCTTCGGCTGTTATTCATTAAAAATATCTACCTTTGCGTGCTTTTTTTTTAAGAATGTTTGCGAACATTGAATATGACAACGGGGGATTGCGGGTCAAGCCCGCAATGACGGTTCATGAGCGGGGCAAGCCCGCAATGACGGTTCATGAGCGGGGCAAGCCTGCAATGACACTGCTGGGTGG
>NZ_BBRU01000479.1:0-404 GCF_001431085.1 Candidatus Symbiothrix dinenymphae | reverse complement strand
TCTCTGCGCCGTTGCCCACTTTCACGATTGCCTCGCAAGCACCGTAAATGGCTGCAGCAATGCCATTGTCGGGCGTTGCCAATACCAAGTTTTCGACGAAATAAGGCCAGCCCTGCGTGTGATTGTGCTGACAGCAACGGCTGCTAAACGGATTCATCGCCAAAAAAGGACCGCTGTTGTCAATACCCGGACGATGGTTTTCCGAATCGCTGATGACGTGATTGGGGCTGGTGATATAACGCAATGACTTGAAATCGGGCATCACGGCCGCCGGATAGGAGTTGAACGCCACATTTTCGCAATGTTCCGCCCACATCGGGTCGCCGGTGTAGCGCAGCAGCATTTCGTCTGACGACATTTGTTCCACGAAGCCGCAGGTTTCCGTTCCCTGATGCGGGTCGATG
>NZ_BBRU01000478.1:0-5170 GCF_001431085.1 Candidatus Symbiothrix dinenymphae | reverse complement strand
CCTCCGGCTTGTCAATAGGTCATGTATCCCCCGAAGCCGCAGCAGGCGGAGCCATCGGCTTGGTGCGGACGGGCGACACCATCACAATTAACATTCCCGAACGCAGCATCAAGGTGGAAGTGTCAGATGAAGTTCTCGCTGCCCGCCGCAAGGAAGAAGAGGCACGCGGCAACAAGGCTTTCACGCCGCCCCACCGCACGCGCACAGTTTCAAAAGCCCTGCAAGCGTATGCCTCAATGGTAAGTTCGGCAGATAAGGGGGCGGTGAGAATAATATAGAATAAAATTGTACCTTTGTCACAGGATAAATTCAAAAAAAATGAACGAACAAATTTTATCAAACATACGCGAATTAAAGCGCAAAATTTTGCCAAATGATACAGTCATTTTGTTTGGCTCGCAGGCACGCGGCGATGCCCGCCCCGATTCGGATTGGGATTTGCTGGTGCTGTTGGACAAGCCCCAAAAGGAATTTGAGGACTACGACAACTATGGTTATCCGTTTGCCGAACTTGGAATGAAAGATGGCACGCTTATCAATGCAAAGGTTTTTACGACAACAGATTGGGAACGGCAAAAACCATCTATTTTTTATAAAAATGTAGAACACGACAAAGTAGAAATCGTATGACACTCAATGAAGAAGAAAGAGCAATTATTGTGCAACATCGTTTGGAGCGTTCAAAAGAAACTTTGGATGAGGCAAAAGATTTATTAAACTCACAACATTGGCACGGGGCAACAAACCGTTTGTATTATGCATGCTATTATGCTGTAACTGCCTTATTGATAGCAAACGAATGCTCATCTCACACTCATGGTGGAGCCATTGGGTTGTTCGGAAAACACTTTGTTTCGACAGGAATTTTTAGTTCGGAACAAAATAAACTCTACCGAAAATTATTCGACCTGCGGCAAAGTGGCGATTACAGCGATTGGATTATCATCGACGAAAAAGACATACAACCCCTATTTGAGCCTGCCAAGCAATTCATACAAGCGATAGAAAATATAATTTCAGCAAAAAAACTCATTTGAAAAGGGTTGAAATGGTCTAAAAATAACTCATAACTCATAACTAATTCGTACCTTTGTAGCGTTTTTGCAACAAAAACATACACAGATGAAAACAATAAATGTCATTAAAAGGGCTGTCATTGCGGGTTTGACCCGCAATCCCCTGAAAATCATAGCCGCATTAGTGGTGATGTGCGCCGTTGCACAAGCCCAAAACGTGAGCAGGGAGATGACGCTGGAAAAAGATTATGTGCCCAGCATTAAAGATGCTAACAAAATCAACAGTGTGCCCGATGTGGCTGCGCCCACAGCACCCCAAGCGGATGTTCGGTTTGCCAAATATCTCTCGGCTGTGGAGGTGCCGTCGTCGCCGTATCCGCTTCAATCGTCTGCTTCGGCGTTTGGCTCCGGCGACCAGATTGGCTATATCACGCTTGGTGGTAGTGCGTTGCCCGATTTTTTTGCCGATGCCGCCGTGCAACCGCTCCACTCGTTCGCCAACCAACTCAATATCTTTGCCTCGCACCATTCGGGCAATTACAAGGTGAATTTTTTGCAGGATGATAAAGAGGGCAAAAAGAAAATCAATGATAATGTGTTGGGAGTGAACTATTTGCATAATTTCAATACTTGGAAAATTCTTACAGATGCGCAATACACCTATTCGCAGTACAATGATTATGGGCAGTTACCGGTTACCAGTTACCAGTTACCGGTTGCCGATTGGAAAGATAATCTTTTTGCGGCTCATTTGGGGGCGGTTTCTACTGATTTGGATGTTCCTGCGTTCAAATTTGATGTTGGTTATACCCGTTTTGGTCAAGATTATGGTGCGCCCGATGCTAAAAGTGAAAATCGGTTGCTGCTGGATGCCGATATGAGTGCGCCGCTGAGCATTGATAAACGCATTGGGATAAAAGGTTATGCCAAAAATCAGGACAATGCCGATACAAACAATGCCGATACAGACAGGGACTCAAAGAGCAATTACACAACGCTTTCTGTGTCGCCTTACATGCTGTTTGAGGGTGCTAATTGGGAAACGCATTTGGGGTTGAGTGTCGGCAAACAATTTGGCGACCGCAGCAAATTTTTGCTTGCCCCCGACGTGCGATTTTATGTGAATGCGACAGACCATTTGCAACTATATGCCTCTGCAACAGGTGGTTTCAGGGATAATAGCAACTACGAACTGTATCAGCAAAATCGCTACATCGCCCCGTATGTGTTGCGAGTAACGGATTCGCGCACCTCTCTGAATGCCAAATTAGGTACCAATTTCGCCATTACACGCAGCCTGAACATGGATTTGCACGCGGGCTATCGAATTACCGATGATGAGTGGTTTTTGGTAAATGAGTACGCCAACATACCTGTTTCCGCCGATGCCAAAGTGCTTAATGTGGGTGGCACAATGCGTTACAAGCACTCCGATGTGGCAGACATTGAGCTGTCTGCCGATTACAATAATTGGAATGTGGCTGATTTGCAGTCGTTTAACAAGCCTAAATTTGACGGGCACTTGAACATTGGCGTCAAACCCATTGAGCCGCTGCGTTTTGATTTGCTGTATCACTTTGAGTTGGGTCGCCCTGAATTAGATGACATTCATGATGTGTCGCTGCGGGGCACTTTTTCGTTCGCAAAGCATTTTTCGGCATTCGTGGCAATCAACAATCTGCTGTTTCAGAAATATGAATTGTGGTACGGCTATCCTGCCAATCCGTTTAATGTGATGGGGGGGCTGACTTACAGATTTTAATGATTGCTGATTTTTCTGTACCTTTGCGCTGTTTTTTAACATAAAAAAAATTATTATATGGCAACAATTAGGCCTTTTAGGGGGATTCGCCCCGATAAGCAGTTCGTAACTGACATTGCATCACGTCCTTACGATGTTTTGAGTTCGGAGGAAGCGCGTGCTGAGGCGGCGGGCAATGAGAAGTCTTTGTATCGCATTATCAAGCCGGAGATTGATTTTCCGGCGGGAAAAGACGAGCACGATGCGGATGTGTATGCGAAAGCGGCTGAAAATTTCAAACTTTTTCAAGACAAGGGCTGGCTTGTGCAGGACACGAGAGAAAATTATTACGTCTATGCGCAAACGATGGACGGGCGCACGCAGTATGGTCTGGTCGTTGGGTCGTATGTGCCTGATTATCTGACCGGTGCGATTAAAAAGCACGAATTGACGCGCAAAGATAAGGAAGAAGACCGCATGAAGCACGTGCGCGTGAATAATGCCAACATCGAGCCGGTGTTTTTCGCCTATCCCGACAATCCCGAGCTGGATATCATTGTGAAGGCGGAAACGAGAAAGACTCCCGAATACGATTTTGTGTCCGCTGACGGCATTAGGCACACGTTTTGGATAATTGACTACACCGGAGTCATCGATCGCATCACGGACCTTTTTGCAGATATACCTTATTTATATATCGCAGACGGACATCATCGTTCGGCGGCGGCGGCGTTGGTAGGCGCAGAAAAGGCGAAGCAAAACCCCGACCACACGGGCAAGGAAGAATACAACTATTTCATGGCGGTGTGTTTCCCCGCAAACCAACTTAAAATCATGGATTACAACCGTTTAGTGAAGGATTTGAACGGGCTGTCGAATGCCGATTTTTTGACGGAATTGGCAAAAAATTTCACCGTTACGGACAAAGGCGAAAAAATTTACCACCCAGCACACCTCCACAATTTTGCGCTGTATCTCAACAACAAGCATTGGTATTCGCTGGATGCAAAGCCCGGCACATACAACGACAGCGACCCGATTGGCGTGCTGGACGTAACGATTTCGTCCAACCTCATCCTCGACAAATTGCTGGGAATGAAAGACTTGCGCACCGACAAGCGCGTAGATTTCGTTGGCGGGTTGCGCGGACTTGGCGAACTCAAAAAGCGCGTGGACAGCGGCGAAATGGCAGCCGCCCTCGCCCTCTACCCCGTGTCGATGAAGCAACTGATTGACATAGCCGACTCTGGCAACATCATGCCGCCAAAAACAACATGGTTTGAACCAAAGTTGCGGTCAGGGCTGGTAATCCACTCGTTGGCGTAGGTCGAAATGAGAAATAAAAAAATAAAATGTATGTATAAAACGTTTCGTATATCATTTGCAGTTGTATTGCTGAGTTTTTGCTCTGTCGTGTCTGCTTGGGGGCAGCTACAGGAAGCTATTCGCTGGAGTTATTCTATCAATGACAAGGCTGAGATTGTCTTCAGAACCTCTATTGACTATGGTTGGCACCTCTACGACATAGATCAGCCCGAAGGCGGACCCAACCCGACTGTGTTTCATTTTGAAAAAATCAGCGGAGCAGAACGGCTCGGCAAAGTGACCACAGCTGCCAAAATAACGACCAAATTTGACGAAACGTTTGAGATGAATGTGAGTTGGTACAACGGCAATCCAACGTTTGTGCAGCGGTTGCGCGTGACGGATGCAGAGAAATTCGCCATCACGGGCTATGTGGACTACATGACGTGCAACGACGAATCGTGCCTGCCCGGACAACTCGAATTTTCGCTGACGAAAAAAGACCTCCCTGCGGTTGTTATTGCAAGTGTGCCACGCACTATCGTTAA
The DNA here is from genome assembly GCF_001431085.1 of Candidatus Symbiothrix dinenymphae. Lineage (NCBI taxonomy): Bacteria > Pseudomonadati > Bacteroidota > Bacteroidia > Bacteroidales > Candidatus Symbiothrix > Candidatus Symbiothrix dinenymphae. Next base: position 560 of record NZ_BBRU01000478.1, on the reverse strand, counting down.
AAAAAACACGCATTCGGAGGAAGATTCTGTCGCTGCGGGCTTGACCCATAATCCCCTGCCGGCGAGCATAAATGAAGAAGAAATTGCAAGTCAAACAGACACCAGCATAACTGAGGAGGGGATTGCAGGTCAAAACCGCAATGACAAGCCAGGGGGCTACGGCAGGACTACGAGTGATGACAAAGCTACGGAAAATAGCAATGTGGACTTCTGGAAGCCCGTTATCGCAGAGTTGCAGGCATTGGGCGAAAGTCAAACGGACGGCGACAATTCGCTGTGGTCGGTGTTTTGGCTGTGTTTTGTCGGCGGCTTGTTGGCGTTGCTCACGCCTTGCGTGTGGCCCATTATCCCGATGACGGTCAGTTTTTTTCTGAAGCGGTCGAAATCTAACCGCACCAAAGCGGTGCGCGATGCGCTGATTTACGGGCTGTCGATTATCGTGATTTATTTGGGGCTGGGGCTGCTGGTGACGGTGCTGTTCGGTGCGAGTGCGCTGAACGATTTATCGACCAATGCGGTGTTTAATCTGATTTTCTTTGCGTTGCTGGTGCTGTTTGCGG
>NZ_BBRU01000477.1:0-404 GCF_001431085.1 Candidatus Symbiothrix dinenymphae | reverse complement strand
TTTCGCAACTGTTCATGTGTGCGTATTATATTCTTAACCCATTATTTTATTCTGCCTCCCTCTATTTGTGTTGTTTGGTTGTTCAGGCTGTTTTTATACGTAATTTGTACCTTGTCGCCATCAAACTTACAATTCATTGTTTCAAAATGGGGACTTTCGATGTACCGCAAAATGAATGTCAAGGTCTGGTCATCTTGCCAATGGTAACTACCAAAAACCTTAAAGGGTGGAAATTCTCGGTACGCCGACGGAGACTGAATCAAGTTGGGACAAGGCTTTGTGGTTTCACCGGCCAACCAGGTTTCTTCACCGAAATCGAATTGTAAATCGTTGAAAATCAGCGAACATGTATCTCCTATCATTTGTATCGACATGTTTTTCAGTTGTTGGGCATTGTCGTTCAA
>NZ_BBRU01000476.1:0-405 GCF_001431085.1 Candidatus Symbiothrix dinenymphae | reverse complement strand
AATATAAGGAGGATAAGGAATGAAAATCACGGCTAATTTTGATTTGGAAGAGTTTGTGAAGTCGCCAACGGCTTCCCGATTGGGCATTGATAACACTCCGGGCGAAGCCATCACTGAAAACATCAAAAAGGTAATCACGGAAGTGATGCAGCCTATACGGGATTTGATTGGTGAGCCGGTATATGTCAATAGTGGCTATCGGTGTCCGGCATTGAACGCAAAAGTGGGCGGAGTGAAAACATCCAAACATCTTCAAGGTTTGGCGTGCGACTTCACGCTTGGAAGTTGCGCGAAAAACAAAGCTGCTTTCAAAAAGATTGCGGCAATGGGATTGCAGTTTGACCAACTTATAGATGAGTATGATTATACTTGGATACATATTAGTATATCAGAAACGCCTTACAG
>NZ_BBRU01000475.1:0-406 GCF_001431085.1 Candidatus Symbiothrix dinenymphae | reverse complement strand
GGGTGAGCTTGTCGTTGGGAATGACCAGTCCCCAGTCCACGCCGATCACGCGGCCAAAGCCACGGCAGGCCTCGCAGGCGCCCACGGCGGAGTTGAAGGAGAACAGCGAGGGAATCGGCTCCTGGTAGCTCAGGCCGCTTTCGGGGCAGTGCAGGCCCAGCGAGAACTTCCACAGCTGGGGCTCGGTGGGCTGGGCACCTGCGGCTTCCACGGCGGATTCAGGCAGCACATAGACCGTCATGTGGCCGCTGCCGCGCTTGAGTGCCACCTCGATGGCCTCGTAGGCGCGGGCCCGCTCCACATTGCCCAGGCGGAAGCGGTCGGCCCCCACGGCCAGCATCTTGACCTTGAGCGGCGCCGCCTTGGCCTTCTTGCCCCTGGCGTCGGCGGCAGGCTCCCCGGCGCC
>NZ_BBRU01000474.1:0-406 GCF_001431085.1 Candidatus Symbiothrix dinenymphae | reverse complement strand
GTGTACAGGCGCAGCCGCGCCGCCACCAGGCGCCAGTTCAGGTAGGCGCCCAGGATCAGGCCGATGGCGATCCAGGCTTCCGACAGGCCGGACAGGTAGATGGCTCCGGGCAGGCCCATCAGCAGCCAGCCGCTCATGTCCGAGGCGCCGGCCGACAGCGCCGTCACGAAGCTGCCCAGGCTGCGGCCGCCCAGGATGTAGTCGGAAAGATTCTTGGTGCTGAAGTAGCCGATGGCGCCGATGCCGAGCATGGCGACCAGGTAGATGGCGAACATGATCGCCGTCGGGTCGTTCCAGTTGAATTGCATTGAAGTGTCCTGCGTTGGTCGTGTTTTTTCGGGTTGTGCGGGGCGCTTGCCAGGGGCCGGTTGTGCCGGCCCCGGCGGTTCAAGCCATGGTCATGAGC
>NZ_BBRU01000473.1:0-406 GCF_001431085.1 Candidatus Symbiothrix dinenymphae | reverse complement strand
GGACTCAATCCCCCCGAAGATTACGCGAAAAAAGCAAACTCCTGCGCAGAGGCAATCAAAAAGGTTGATCCCTCGATTAAGTTTTTTTCCTCCGGTCCTTACTTTCCCGGCGGGCGCCCGGCGGACTGGATAGCTAAAGGGCTGGCTCCGATGGCAAAGCATATTTCGTACCTTTCCTTTCACGCCTATCAATGGGATTTTGTCCATGGCGTTGATTTTGCGACTGACAAGGGTCTGAAGGAAAGTTACGAAAGGGTTACCGGCGCTCCCGCCGGGTGGCTGAATGGACTCCGAAAATCGCGGGCAAGATTAATTGTCAGATAGGGTTCAGCACCTATTTCACGACACAGGGCGATGAAATCGTCGATACCAATTTCATTAAAATCGTACCCTCCGCTGTGGGGCC
>NZ_BBRU01000472.1:0-406 GCF_001431085.1 Candidatus Symbiothrix dinenymphae | reverse complement strand
AATGTGTTTGACAAGCCTGAAACGCCGTTCTCGTTTGGCGTGGCGTGCTACCCCGAAAAGCACGAGGAGGCACCCAATATGGAGTCGGACATCGCGTTTTTGAAGCAAAAAATCGCCATGGGCGCCGAATATGCGGTAACACAGATGTTTTTTGACAACCAAAAATACTTCGATTTTGTTGCCCGTGTCCGCCAAGAGGGTATCACGGTGCCGATTATACCGCGCATCAAGCCTATTGTGCTGTTGAGCCAATTGACTGTGCTGCCAAAGATTTTTCGCTCAGAGTTGCCGTCCGACCTGGTGCGCGAGCTAACCCGTTGCCGGACAGACGATGAGGCAAAGCAAGTGGGCGTAGAATGGAGTATTGCGCAATGCCGGGAATTGCTCAAAGCGGGTGTGCCCAGCC
>NZ_BBRU01000471.1:0-407 GCF_001431085.1 Candidatus Symbiothrix dinenymphae | reverse complement strand
ATTTTAGAACGTAATTAAAACTTGTATTTGAACATTTAAATGTTCTGCGCAAAAAGGAGGTGCCCCGAAGTCCCGCTAAGGACTTCTAAGGCGTTCTCCAAGGTTGTGGGCGAAGTTTTATTTAAGTTCAACTTCTGCTCCGGCTTCTTCTAATTGTTTCTTCAAATTCTCCGCTTCGTCCTTCGCAACGCCTTCCTTCAATGGTGCCGGAGCGCCATCTACGATGTCTTTTGCTTCTTTCAGACCAAGTCCGGTCAATTCTTTCACTAACTTCACGACAGCCAACTTGTTAGCACCTGCGCCTTTCAAAATCACATCGAATGATGTCTTTTCCTCAGCCGCAGCACCGGCTGCTCCCCCGGCTGCGGGAGCCGCAACAGCCACAGCAGCAGCTGCGGGTTCGATAC
>NZ_BBRU01000470.1:0-407 GCF_001431085.1 Candidatus Symbiothrix dinenymphae | reverse complement strand
GCCCCACCCCCGCCTGGCTGGTGGGGCTGTCCCCCCCGCACATGCCCGTTCCGTCCATGAGCCTGCCGTACCACATCGGCAATGGATGGTTCGGCGGCCTGCTGCCCACCATGTCCTTCGCCATCGTGGCCCAGACCGGCAATATGTACAGCGGCCTCTGGTACCCCATCGTCATTGCAGGCGCCACGGCCATCATCGGCACGCTGTTCCTGCGCGAGACCAAGGATGTGGATATCTACGCTAATGATTGAGTGAAGGCACCCCCTGAGCGGCTTACGCCGCTTCCCCCTCTCTGCTTGCTTCGCAAGGGAGGGGGACGACACCCTCGCGGCGGGGCGGGGCCCTGCTTGGTGTCCCGGCTTTGGGGGGCGGTTGGGCAAGCGCGTGGCGGGGGTTTCGGCCGGGGG
>NZ_BBRU01000469.1:0-408 GCF_001431085.1 Candidatus Symbiothrix dinenymphae | reverse complement strand
CTTCTCCGGTGTGTTTTTGAGTGAAAAATCGGCATCCGGCGAGCGGGTTTGCAAGGTGGTGCAGGTGGAATTGCTGAGTAAATCCAACAATCCCTATCTGAGCGAGAAGGACATTATTGCGTTTTTGGATGAAGGTCAGTTGAATCCGATTGGTCGGACGCGCGATGAGATTCAGACAGACAATATCGAGAAAATGTTGCGCGCCCGGGCATTGATTCAGGAAGTGGAGGTTTACAAAACGATGGACGGCGCGGTCAAAATAGATGTGGTGCTGCGGACACCGATTTTGCGGGTCATGACGGAGAACAAAAATTACTATGTGGATGACACAGGCGGTATTATGCCGGTGCCTGCGAACTTTGCGGCATTGGTTCCTGTCGCCACCGGCAATGTGAAAGAGGCGTATGC
>NZ_BBRU01000468.1:0-408 GCF_001431085.1 Candidatus Symbiothrix dinenymphae | reverse complement strand
CATCGACTCCCAAAACTGCTCGTTGGAAGCCAACCAGCCGACCCCTATGGAGGGGAAGAAACCGAATTGCTTACTTCCTTCGAACTTTTCGGAACCATTGTAACCGAATGCAAATTCGGCAAAGTAACGGGTATCGTAATCGTAGGTAACCCTGCCGGAAAGCCCCGCATTCCTTTCGGGCAACGTTTGGTAGATGGTGCCTCCTTTACCGTCTGTCAGCAGGTATTCCTCAGCCATACCCACAGCCATTGCTCCTACGGAATGATTACCGAATTGACGGTCCCAGTTCAGCCGTCCTTCGTAATAGTAATGGGTAGTGGCTTTGCGGTCGCCTACCATAGGTCCAAGAAAAGCTTGCCCGCCGTTGGGGGTGCCGGCAGGGTTGAGATTCAGCAAGGTGTATTCACC
>NZ_BBRU01000467.1:0-5191 GCF_001431085.1 Candidatus Symbiothrix dinenymphae | reverse complement strand
ATAAAATGGCATAAACAACTAACGCAAAGCCCAATAGCGTAACAATCGGAGCCACCGTAATGCGTCTGAAACTAAAAATACTGGGGTCAAACCGGCCTGCTCCCTCAATCGTTTGACCACCCGCCAGCAGCACAAAGCCCACAATGATGACAACAATTGCCGCCGCCAATAAAATGAAATTCTTTTCCCCAAAAACTAATTCTTTTTTATCCATGTTTTTTTGTTTTTAAAAACGCTAATATTTGCGGGCGCAAAGATAGTCATTATTTATGAATTATTGATTATGAATTTGAAAAAAAATGCCGCCGCAGATTCAACATCAAAGTCCAAGCTTTCCATAAAATCGCAACTCATACTCCGGCAGCAATTCCGGATGAAACACCTTTATCAAATCCTGCAACAACCGGTCAGGATGCAAAATAACTTCCTGGTAATAACTCGATTGCGCCGTATTGCAACCATAAACATTACGATTTTTAAAAGCCCCAAACAACCCATAATTAGGAAACTCATCCACCAACTGCCCATAAGTCAAACCAATATCCGGCAACCGGTAACCGGTAACCGGTAACTGGTAACTGGTAACTGCTGAATAATATTTAATCAGCCAAAAATCAGCTTTTTCGGCCTTATCTAACACCGTTTCAAACGACAGGGAAACATTCGTAGTGCTCGGATTATCCTTCCAGACATAGTCTGCACCCGCATCACGCAACAGATATGCCACATTGCTTTTGCCGCCCGGGATGTACCAAAAGTCGCCGTATTTCTTTTCCGTAAACACCGTTGGGCGCACTTTCACATCGGCTGTTGATTGCCTCAATGCCTCGTAGGCATCCACCGTTGCGAAAAAGAGCGAGTCAGCCAATTCTTTTTTGCCAAACAGTCGCCCAAACAGTCGAATCCACTCCGTGCGTCCCAGCGGGTGATTTTCGAGATAGTCCAAACACGGGAAACTTGTGGCGCCCACCTTATTCAATGCGCCCACCGCCGACTCGCTAATTGGCGTTGTCATAATCAGTTGCGGCTCAAGCAGGAGCAATTTTTCAATATCAAGCTGCGTCTCCTGTCCCACATCCCGGATGGCTCCGGCAGCCAATCCGGCCTGAATGGAGGGCGTCAATATGTAAGCCGCATCGCCCACGCCTGCCAACTTGTCGGTCACGCCCAGCTCGTCCATCATGCTGCAAACGACCGACGAAAACGCCACCGTGTGCGTCAGAGGCGTGCGCAACAGTGTCCCCGCGGGCAAATTGTCCGGCAAGGGCAGGTTTTGCGGCACCAAAATATAGGTCTGCAAAACATCATCGTTTTTCCACGGATTTTTGATTTGCACCAGCTCATAATCGGGGTGCGATTTGAGGCTAAAGCCCAGTGCATAAGCATTCCCATCGGCATTATCCAACGGTAACGGCTGCTTGCCCTGACAAGAAAGCAACAAGGCAAATGCAAACACTAAAATTTTTTGTTGAGCCATAATAAAAATAATAATTATTGCGCAAAATTACAAAAAATTGGCTGAATAAAAATAAATGCTTACCTTTGCCGCCGAATATTAAAAAAAAATAAAAAATTAGAATTGTGAGAAAGGAAATGTTATTATTTGCCCTGTTGGGCATGGGAGCCGCTGTTGAGGCTCAAAATTCTGAAACTGTTGAGGTACAAACACTTGAGCCTCAATCTGTTGGACTACAGAGTGAAGCAGCTGTGGCAGCTCCCACCGGCGGAAAGCCATTTGAGCGACTTGGTGTGTACATAGACGTGGGTACTACCGGTATTGGTTTGGACGTGGCGACGTCTTTGAACAACCATTTTGTGCTGAAGGCGGGTTTTTCAATGCTGCCTTTTGCCCTAACAAACACGTTTGATCTTGCTGCCCCAGATTTCGACCTTAGCGGTCATCCGCTATACTCAACCTTGTTAAGCGAGGGCTTGCCTACAAAATCAGCTGACGTGCCTAGCGAAGTGGATGTAGAAGCCAAACTGGGGCTTATGAATGGTCGCATTCTGGTGGATTATTATCCGTGGGCGAGCAGTGGCTTCCATTTGACCGCCGGTGCATACATCGGACAAAGCCATTTGGTGAGCATCGAAGGAAGACTTCCGCAAAAATTGAACGATGCCATTGACAGAGTCAAAAAGTATGAGGCAGACAATCCTGGTGCACCAAAATTCGATTTATTTCCAGCCGTTGACATCAATGGCGAATCGATTGATACAAAAGAACTTAATGGGAAAGTAGATGCCTCTGTTGACATAAATACCGTGAAACCCTATCTGGGACTTGGTTTTGGGCGTTCTATCCCCAAACGCCGCATTGGATTTCAGTTTGAACTTGGTGCCATGTATCTCGGTATGCCAACACTTGGCAGCACCAATGCAAAATTAAAGAAAGCCCTAAACAAGGATGGTGGCGATTTCAATATTGCCGAATATGCAGGATACCTGCAAATTTATCCCGTCATCTCATTCAAACTAACCGGCAGAATTTTCTAAGGCTTGCCACAGATTATCTTGTGGGGCGGGGGCTACTATGTCGATTTTTTCTTTGGAAACGGGGTGGATGAATTGGGCTTGCCTTGCGTGGAGGCTGATGCCGCCGTCGGGATTGGAGCGGTCGAAGCCGTATTTCAGGTCGCCCTTGATGGGGCAACCCATTTTCGCCAACTGACACCGGATTTGGTGGTGGCGACCGGTTTTCAAATCTACTTCCAGCAGATGGTAATTGTCGGAACGGGCGATGAGTTTATAGCTCAAAATCGCCTTTTTTGAGTTTGGCACCTCCTTGTCGTTGGCGTACGACTTGTTTTGCTTCACGTTGCGCACCAGATAATGCACCAGTTCGCCCTCGTCCTGCGGCGGGCGGTTTTTCACGACTGCCCAATATGTCTTTTGAACCTGCCCTTCGCGAAACATTTCGCACAATCGCGGCAATGCCTTGCTCGTTTTGGCAAAAATGACCACACCCGAAACAGGACGGTCAAGGCGATGCACCACACCGATAAACACATTGCCGGGCTTGCTGTACTTCGCCTTCAGCCACTGCCGGACAACCTCCGAAAGCGGCTCATCGCCCGTTTTATCGCCCTGAACAATCTCCGAATTGGTCTTGTTCACCGCGATGATGTGGTTGTCTTCGTAAATTACTTCCATTTGCTGTGCGATTATTTACCATCTACTCCAAACAGTTCAAAGAGAGTTTCCATTTCCAACTCAAAAAATTTAGACAGCCAATCACTATCGTCAGTGATTCTAATTTGAGGCGTAAGATAGCTTTCAAACGCAATAATTCGGGCAAGTTTATCCGTAATATCGGACTGTGCCTCATAAAAAAACGCTATAGAATAGGCGGACAAAAACAATTTTCTCTCATAATCAGTAATGGTTTGGAATTTGGACAACAGCGTTTTAACATTTTTGATGTTAATGTTTCTTTGGAAGACATTTTCGTGGGTTTCGCATAAATGCACATTCCAGGCCATTGTTACAAAAAAATTATCCGGATATTTCGCACGGTATTTTTCTAAAATTTGGACACAGTTTTTGTACGGTTCATATCGACCGTAATACGATATTTCTACCGTAGCAACAACTGGTGCCTCGCCCACTTCCTTGCGAAACGCCTCTATCGCTTTTTGACCCTCTTTTTTGCCTTTGGCTATTTCAGCAATCGTATCCTGAAACAAATCGTTAATTGTTTCATAAAGTCTCGGCGGCACACCGGCAAAAAACTCGTTAGGCAATTCACCAACCGGTACGCAAGGATAGTCCAAATCGCGTGACAGCTCATCCTTGTATTTTTCAATCGCCTCGTCACCGGCATATTCTTTTGCAAGTAAATGAGTTATAACTACCAGTTTACTCACATACTCCAGGTCTCTATTTCTATCCATATCTTTAGTGCCGGCGAAATCAAGAAACCATGCTTTCTGCTCTTCTCTACTCATTTGCAGCACCTCATCACGAAAGTCGCTAAATTTAGCGCGCATAGCCTCGCGACCGGGATTCACATACAAAGGCTTGCCATCTTTGCCCCCGCAAGGAATGTCAATCAAAGGGATGTCATCCCTGTCTTCTTCCAAGAGAAAACGGGTGGTTTGGGCGAAATCCTTATGCGGTTTAAATCCATACTTTTCGGCATATTCAATGGCGGCATATATAATATTGTGTGCCAATTCATAAGAAATAGGAACAAATTCAACGTCCGCAAACTCAGTCAGATGCTTCTCCAACTTTTCCGGCGGAATGTTAAACTCATAGACTGTCTCTTTTACCCCCAAGCACTTTAAGTCAGCTAAATAGGAACAATAAGTTAGATTGCCATTGGCATGCTGTCGAGCCACCACGACCTGACCAAGTCCGGCCTCCTCCCATTCGGTGTTACCCAACAATTGTAAACAGGGAGGCTTCTCGACTTTTGGCGAATGTAGTTCTCAGGGCTTAGTGCCTGAGATTGTGTTGTTGTTGTTTTCTTTGACATAATTATTTATTTTTTCGTTATTTGCGGGTGCAAAGTTAATATTAAAAATCGAAAAAAAAGGAATAAATTTTGTTTTAATCCAAAATAAGTTTGTACCTTTACGGCTTGAAAAAAACATGCTATATGAAAGTATTCGTATTAAATTGTGGTAGTTCGTCCATCAAATACAAGTTTTTGGACATGAACGCCAACGAAACGCTGGCTCAGGGGGGCATCGAAAAAATCGGATTGTCCGGCTCGTTTCTCAAACTCACCTTGCCTAACGGCGAAAAAGTGGTGTTGGAAAAGGATATTCCCGAGCACAAAACGGGCATCCGGTTTATCATGGACACGATTACCGGAGCGGCTCACGGCTGCATCAAGTCGCTGTCGGAAATTGATGCGGTCGGGCACAGAGTGGTGCACGGCGGCGAACGATTCAATGCCGGCGTGGTCGTCACCGACGAGGTGATTGCGCAAGTGGCGGAGTGCATCGACCTCGCGCCGCTTCACAACCCGCCCAACCTCGAAGGCATTTACGCCATCAAGGAACTGCTGCCGAGCACGCCGCAGGTGGCTGTGTTTGACACGGCTTTTCACCAAACCATGCCGCAGGAGGCGTATATGTACGGTTTGCCCTACGAGTATTACACCAAATATGGCGTGCGTCGCTACGGGTTTCACGGAACGAGCCACCGCTACGTGTCCCGGCGCGTGTGCGAATTTCTGAAC
>NZ_BBRU01000466.1:0-409 GCF_001431085.1 Candidatus Symbiothrix dinenymphae | reverse complement strand
TTGAGGGACATGGCGTATGCAACTATGTATTCCGAGCGTTTTGAGAAAACGGCAGAAGTGTTGACAGATGCCGAAAACCAGGAGATAACCGCTGCTGTGAGCCACAAGGAGGTTGCCGAACTCCTGATAACCACAAGCGACCAATTGCAAAAGATATTGGCGCAATCCACCGGCACCAATGGCAGCATTATGCACGAAACGCCTCAAGCGAGCAACGAAAAACTACTCGGCACCATCCTCGCCAATTACAAGGGCAAGGTGGCGGTGGTGGATTTTTGGGCAACGTGGTGCGGTCCGTGCTTGCAAGCCAACAAAGAAATAAAGCCGCTCAAGGAGGAATTGTCGGGCAAAGACGTAGTCTATATCTACCTCACGGGGGAAACCTCGCCGCTTAGCTTGTGGCGCAAAA
>NZ_BBRU01000465.1:0-409 GCF_001431085.1 Candidatus Symbiothrix dinenymphae | reverse complement strand
GTGCCACAGTCCTCTTCGTTGATAATCACGTCATGCGACACATCCACGAGGCGACGGGTCAAATAACCGGCATCCGCCGTCTTCAACGCCGTATCCGCCAACCCTTTACGCGCACCGTGAGTGGAAATAAAGTATTCCAACACCGACAGCCCTTCCTTGAAGTTCGACAAAATCGGGTTTTCGATGATTTGCGCGCCTTCGGCACCGCTCTTTTGCGGTTTCGCCATCAAACCACGCATACCGGACAACTGACGAATCTGCTCCTTGCTACCACGAGCACCCGATTCCAACATCATAAACACCGAGTTGAAACCCTGCTTGTCTTCGCGCAGTTGCTTTATCAAAATATCCGACAAACGCGAATTGGTGTGCGTCCAAATATCAATAATCTGGTTGTAGCGCTCGTTGT
>NZ_BBRU01000464.1:0-410 GCF_001431085.1 Candidatus Symbiothrix dinenymphae | reverse complement strand
CTCGTCGGTGAAGAAAAGTCCCTCGGCCCGCCGCATCAGCATGACCTGGATGATCCTGTGCCTGGCCGGCGCCGTGGCCGTGGGCTTCATCGGCATCCCCTACTTCGCGGCCAACCCCGGTGGCGCCGCCGCCGTGAACGCCAATGCCGAGACGGTGTTCATGGAGATCACCAAGCAGCTGTTCAACCCCTGGATCTCGGGCGCGCTGCTGGCGGCCATCCTGGCGGCCGTGATGAGCACGCTGTCGTGCCAGTTGCTGGTGTGCTCCAGCGCGCTGACCGAGGACATCTACCGCACCTTCCTGCGCAAGAATGCCAGCCAGATCGAACTGGTCTGGATCGGCCGCGCCATGGTGCTGCTGGTGGCCTTGATCGCCATCGCCATCGCCAGCAACCCCGACTCCAAGGTGC
>NZ_BBRU01000463.1:0-411 GCF_001431085.1 Candidatus Symbiothrix dinenymphae | reverse complement strand
TTAGCATCTTGTTGCCAAGTAGCAACCTTCTGTCCCCCCCATTGTAACACGTGTGTAGCCCCGGACGTAAGGGCCGTGCTGATTTGACGTCATCCCCACCTTCCTCTCACCTTACGGTGGCAGTCTCACTAGAGTCCTCAGCTTTACCTGATAGTAACTAATGATAAGGGTTGCGCTCGTTATGGCACTTAAGCCGACACCTCACGGCACGAGCTGACGACAACCATGCAGCACCTCGACTACAGCCATTGCTGGCTTTTGGCTTTCACCAAAATTCTATAGCCGTTCGAGCCCGGGTAAGGTTCCTCGCGTATCATCGAATTAAACCACATGTTCCTCCGCTTGTGCGGGCCCCCGTCAATTCCTTTGAGTTTCACCGTTGCCGGCGTACTCCCCAGGTGGATTACTTAA
>NZ_BBRU01000462.1:0-411 GCF_001431085.1 Candidatus Symbiothrix dinenymphae | reverse complement strand
CCGCGAAGCCGCCCAAAACCCCCGCACCTGCAAGTACTACACCCGCCTGAACAACGCCGACCCCATCGCCTCCAAACGCACAGCAACGCTAATCGTGGACAACCGCGTGCTACTGCGCGGCACCGAAATCATCCTCGAAATAACCGAAAAGCAAGTGAAAGTTCAACTCGTGAGCGGCGAGAGCGAACTCAATTACTTCATCGGCGGCAACAGGAAACTCAATGAGTTGGATTTGGATATTGTGCATGCTATTGATATTTCCGGAACTAAATTTCATTTTGCACCTTTTTATTCAAAAACCCATGAAAAGGTCATAAATTCGGCAATTGTTAATTTTTATGGCGATGACATAAACTCCAATTATCCACCTAATGGGATAGTAAAAAAAAATGAAATAGCACAACCCTATTT
>NZ_BBRU01000461.1:0-413 GCF_001431085.1 Candidatus Symbiothrix dinenymphae | reverse complement strand
GAGATTGCGGGTCAAGCCCGCAATGACAGCGGTATTGCGTGTAATTGCCGGGGAAGTCTTGAATTTTGGCTTGCCCTTTGAAAACGAGGAGGTGGTCAACCACTTTGTCCAAACGCTTTGGCGACATCAAAATAGTGGAAGATTTCAACTACATCTTCTCACGCTACGAAAAATTAGGCATTATCGGCAACAACGGCACGGGCAAATCCACATTCATCAAAATGCTCATAGGCGCGGAACAGCCCGATTCGGGGCGGTTTGACGTGGGCGAAACGGTCAAATTCGGCTATTACAGTCAGGATGGCTTGCAATTTGACGACCGCATGAAAGTCATCGACGTGGTGCAAAACATCGCCGAAGTCATCGACCTGGGCGATGGCAAGCAACTCACCGCCGCACAATTTCTGCAACAT
>NZ_BBRU01000460.1:0-414 GCF_001431085.1 Candidatus Symbiothrix dinenymphae | reverse complement strand
TTTTAAAACAATGGGATACAAAATTATTAGAATTCGTTCAGACAACATATAGTCAGCCACATCAGGGCTTTTGCCTTGGTGTGGCTTTGTTCGTATGTCTTCATGGCGGGATTGTCCCGCAAAATCAGTTAGTAAAAAAATAGAAAATTGAAAAATTAAAAAAAAAGTAAAAATTAAAAATTCATTTATTATGAAACAGAAAAATTCATTCAAGTGCCTTGTAGCGATGGGAGTATTGCTCGGCACAACAGGGGCGGCTAATGCCGAAGTAACGTGGTCGTATGATGCCCCAACGACCACACTCACCATTAGTGGTACAGGGGATATGAGCGACTATGACGACAATAGAGGTTATCCACAACAGCACACTACTGCGCCGTGGGGTACGTACTATTCGCAGATGACCTCTGTGGT
>NZ_BBRU01000459.1:0-415 GCF_001431085.1 Candidatus Symbiothrix dinenymphae | reverse complement strand
CTACACGGTAGAGATTTTACCTTTAGCACTTGCCAAGGCAACGAGGGATGGTTACGATATGGATTGGTATGCTGATGCTGCGTATGTCACGAAAGTTGGTTCCCTTACCCAATGTGCTGATACCGCTTTGTGGGCGAAGTGGACACCATTAGTTTACGACATCATCTATCATCAAAACGGGGGCAGTGGAGCCACCAATGGGCATTATAACATTGATTCGCTGACAATCACCTTGCCCACCGCAGCCAAGATGCACAAGGCAGGCTACACTTTTGGCGGCTGGTATGACAATGTAGCATTGACAGGAGATGCCGTCACCACCATTCCCGCAGGAAGCACCGGAAATAAAGACTATTGGGCGAAGTGGGAAGCAAAAACCTACAACATCACCTACAACCTGAACGCCACTCTTGCC
>NZ_BBRU01000458.1:0-416 GCF_001431085.1 Candidatus Symbiothrix dinenymphae | reverse complement strand
CAACTTATTCTCGTTTACTTTTTGAAAATTTCCAGTTTTCGAGTTTGAAGAGAATAAGAGCTAAAGCCCTGTTTATCAATATTTTATAATTTCAACTTTTTCATTTTATGCTGTTTTATTTTTTTGTTCAACGCGGCAAAGGTACGCATTATTTTTGAATTGTGGATGAGTTTTTTGAAAAAAACGTTTAACTATTTAGGAACATCAAAAAGGATACTAAAGAAATCCTTTTTTGACTCATAACTCATAACTCCTTGCTCAGCACCTGATGCCCGATGCGGCAAAACATACATTTCTTTTGGTCGCAGTATTCCTTTTTCAGTTGGATTAGGGCTTGACTGTCGCCTGCGTATCTGGTTTTTAGACCTGCCGCCACAAACGGATGGGTGATGGAATTATGTTCGGCAGGGATGTCC
>NZ_BBRU01000457.1:0-422 GCF_001431085.1 Candidatus Symbiothrix dinenymphae | reverse complement strand
GGCTACATCCGCGAAGGCTATTACGCTGATTTAGTGCTGGTTGACCCCAATCAATCGTGGACAGTAACGCCGGACAATCTACTCTACAAATGCGGCTGGTCGCCCCTCGAAGGCACTACCTTCTCCCACAAAGTAGTAAAAACATTCGTAAACGGCACATTAGTATATGATAACGGCACATTTGATGAGAGTTTTCGCGGAAGAGAATTAAAACACGGGGGATTGCGGGTCAAGCCCGCAATGACGGATGAAAGATGAAAAAGATGCAACCGCGTATGATGCTTTTTAGCCAACTCAACTGCCTGACCGGCAGAGGCATAACACGCTTCACTGCTACGGATTTTTGAATGAAACGAAATATCCAAATTTTCGCCCAATTGGTTGATATAGTGCGCTTTGTTGGTACGGATAATGTCCTCACT
>NZ_BBRU01000456.1:0-5376 GCF_001431085.1 Candidatus Symbiothrix dinenymphae | reverse complement strand
CTTTGCGTTCATCAGCCAACATTTGGGCATGGATAGGGGTATACTTGCGCGTGCCTTTATTGCGCTCAATCTCCCTGTAAACTGTACTGGCAGAGACATTTACAATCTCTGCAATCTTCTCTTTCGGGGTACCTGTTTGCAGTAATGCAAAAATTTCGTACCTTTGCTCCTTGATTAGTTGTTTGTATTTCATACAACAAAAGTAAATAAATTAATCGAACAGGGAGAACTTTTCTCTCTGTTTTTTTACTTTTGTCGTTCTTAGAAGTTCTGTTCGCGACCTCTTTATTTACGAGCAAAATCTAGGTTGCTCGTAATAGCGATTTTTCGCAGTTACTAATTGAACTTACCAAACAACATTTCTAAACGCATATTCACCAAAAGTCAAGTTTTAGTTCGGGAATAAAAATAAAATCTTTGGTGTTGAGGGTGTATAGTTTTATATCGTAAAATAGTGCAGTAGAGGCAATAAGGGCATCGTGAAAATCAATTTTGTGGGACAAACAATAGTCTTCAACCAATTTTACCGCTTTCGTTGAAATCTCAGGCAAAATAGGCAATGTTTGAAAAACATTTAAATCTTTGTGAATAAATTGCAATTCCAACTTGTTTTTTGCACCATAAAAAAGTTCTGCACGCACAACATCAGAAATGACAATATCATCACTTTGCTTTATTTGTTCAACAACAGAAGCGATTTGTGTGTTTCCTCTGTATATTTCTATGAAAATATTTGTGTCGCAAAGTATCATATTTTTGATAGTTTATTAACTCCGGAGGCTTGCTTTCGGAGTTTTTTGGCATCAATGTTGCTATCTTTCCACATGCCAAAAGAGTCTGAGAATGGGACATATTTTTTGTTGGAATTAACGGCAGCTATTGTCGCTTCCACTTCTAAATCCCATGATTGGAGCATCTGAAGTAAAATGTTCATTTTACGTTGGTCGATGTCCGGTTTGATAGTAAGTTGTACCATAATATCTAATGTATAAATTATAACGCCGCAAAGGTACAATTTTTTTTTAATACATCCGGATGCAGAAAACAAGCAAAATTTGAATTTTGTTTCGTACCTTTGCCCACTTAAAACTTAAAAATAAAAACAACAATGAAACAGGAAAATTAAATTTGTAACATATTCATTATAGAGCTTTTGGCTCTTATTCTTACGCTTACGAAGTCTACCAAATTTCAAAGTACATGAGAATAAGTTGCGAAAGTTCACGCTGTGTGGCGGGGATTATTCGTGCTTATTTGATGTACAAGGGTTTTGGTAGAGCCGGTAAGCGTAAGATAAGCAATTCACGAATGGTTTCACGCTTTTTTCATTTTCAAATGACGGCAGATGCAGAAATAGACATTGGACAACAGATATTACAAAAATTGGCAGACAAGAAACGTTCTATCGCTTGGCTTGCCAGAGAGATAGATCGCGACAGGGGTAACTTATCTAAAACCTTGAAATGCAACTCTATCCATTCCAATTTATTGTATGATATTTCCATCGCATTGGAGGAAGATTTTTTTGCCTTGTATTCCAAAAAAATAGAAGAAACCCTGAAAAACGTGTGAAAGTTACATCAAAAGCGTGTGAAAGTTACACGCTTTTTTGTACTGTCAAAAAAAGTAATCCCGTACCTTTGCAGCGGTTTTTGATGCATCATATCAGGAACTAAGGAGTGTTAATAATTTAAAAAATTAAATAGAATGAACAAAAAAAACAAATTCAAATCATTGTTGGCGATAACAGGATTATTGCTGACATCAACTGCTGCTAATGCAGCAACAGGTTCGTGGACTTCAGGAAGTACCACGGTAGTGCTAACCGATGACAATGTCCTCACCATTAGTGGTACGGGGGCGATGAGTTATGCCTACTATAGTTCCAATAATGTACCGTGGCGTTATTCCAAGTCTTTCATTAAGACGGTGGTCATCAACGAGGGTGTTACCCACATTGCGCAGTATGCTTTTTCCGATTGCATCGATCTTACCTCCGTTACCATTCCTAACAGCATGACAAGCATTGGGAGTAGAGCTTTTCACAATTGCAGCGGTCTTATCTCCGTTTCCATTCCTAACAGTGTGACAAGCATTGGAGAGTATGCTTTCGTTTATTGCATCGGCCTTACCTCCGTTACCATTCCTAACAGCGTGACAAGCATTGGAGAGTATGCTTTTTCCGGTTGCTACGGATTAGATTCGGTTAGTGTAGCGTGGGCTACTCCGTTAGACATACCCAATAATGTATTTGATTTTCTTCCTAATACCGTGCAACTCATCGTACCCGAAGGCGCAGCTACCACTTATGCAGCTGTTGACGGGTGGAAAGATTTTTACATCGCAGGCACAGATTCTCCCATCGCTGCAAGCGGCTCTTGCGGAAGCGATCTTACATGGGAACTCACGTTCCACACCCTCACCATCAGCGGCACGGGGGCAATGTACGACTTTACCTATCAGAGTAGACCGTGGTATTCGTTCAGTACCGCCATCATTAAGACGTTGGTTATCAATGAGGGCGTGACCAGCATTGGGCAGAATGCTTTTATCAGTTGCAGCGGTCTTACCTCCGTTACCATTCCTAACAGCATGACAAGCATTGGGGATGCTGCTTTTCGCGGTTGCATCGGTCTTACCTCCATTACCATTCCTAATAGCGCGACAAGCATTGGAAATTCTGCTTTTGAGGGGAGCGGTCTTACCTCCGTTACCATCCCTGGCAGCGTTATTGGGGAAGGGGCTTTTCGCGATTGCGGCAGTCTTACCTCCGTTATCATTGGTGATGGCGTGACAAGCATTGGAGATTATGCTTTTTCCGGTTGCAGTAGTCTCACTTCCGTTACTATCCCAGACGGCGTGACAAGCATTGGAAATTATGCTTTTTCCGGTTGCAGTAGTCTCACTTCCGTTACTATCCCAGACGGCGTGACAAGCATTGAGAGTTGTGTTTTTTTCGATTGCAGCGGTCTTACCTCCGTTACCATTGGTAACAGCGTGACAAGCATTGGGAGTTCTGCTTTTCGCGATTGCAGCGGTCTTACCTCCGTTACCATTGGTAACAGCGTGACAAGCATTGGAGATATGGCTTTTTACGATTGCTCCGGTCTTACCTCCGTTACCATTCCTAACAGCGTGACAAGCATTGGAGGGTATGCTTTTCACGGTTGCAGCGGTCTTACATCCGTTACCATTTCTAACAACGTGACAAGCATTGGAAGTTATGCTTTTTCCGATTGCATCGGTCTTACCTCCGTTACTTGCCTTGCTACTACGCCGCCGACAAATAGCAGCGATTCTAATTTTAAGGTGCTTCTCGATACGCTGTATGTGCTTGCAAACTCATTGAACTCATACAAAAGCAATAATGGGTGGAACTACTCTTTTGAGAGAATATTCGCGGGGGTCGCGCTCGACAAAAGCACTGACACGCTTGCAGTAGATGGTTCGGTGCAACTCATTGCAACTGTTGCCCCCGGCATTGCAAACACCAACGTAACGTGGAGTAATCGCAACACGGCAGTGGCAACGGTGAGCAATAGTGGTTTGGTAACAGCAGTAGCGGTAGGTACAGATACCATCACCGTTACAACGGCTGATGGCGTTTTTACAGCAACTTGTGTAGTAACAGTGAACATCCCTGTAACGGACGTAACGCTCAACAAAGCCACCGCCTCTCTCTCCATCGGCGACACGGAGCCACTCACGGCAACCATTGCGCCTACCGATGCCACCAACAAAAATGTTACATGGAACAGCAGCGATATGAACGTTGCCACTGTGGATAACACAGGCTTGGTGACAGCTGTTGCCGCAGGTACAGCTGACATCACCGTTACAACGGAAGACGGCAGCAAAACGGCAACTTGTGTGGTAACAGTGAGCATCCCTGTAACGGACGTAACGCTCAACAAAGCCACCACCTCTCTCACCATCGGCGACACGGAACCATTCACGGCAACCTTTGCGCCCACCGATGCCACCAACAAAAATGTATCGTGGACGAGCAGCGACAATGTCTATTTCTGCATCTGCCGTCATTTGAAAATGAAAAAAGCGTGAAACCATTCGTGAATTGCTTATCTTACGCTTACCGGCTCTACCAAAACCCTTGTACATCAAATAAGCACGAATAATCCCCGCCACACAGCGTGAACTTTCGCAACTTATTCTCATGTACTTTGAAATTTGGTAGACTTCGTAAGCGTAAGAATAAGAGCCAAAAGCTCTATAATGAATATGTTACAAATTTAATTTTCCTGTTTCATTGTTGTTTTTATTTTTAAGTTTTAAGTGGGCAAAGGTACGAAACAAAATTCAAATTTTGCTTGTTTTCTGCATCCGGATGTATTAAAAAAAAATTGTACCTTTGCGGCGTTATAATTTATACATTAGATATTATGGTACAACTTACTATCAAACCGGACATCGACCAACGTAAAATGAACATTTTACTTCAGATGCTCCAATCATGGGATTTAGAAGTGGAAGCGACAATAGCTGCCGTTAATTCCAACAAAAAATATGTCCCATTCTCAGACTCTTTTGGCATGTGGAAAGATAGCAACATTGATGCCAAAAAACTCCGAAAGCAAGCCTCCGGAGTTAATAAACTATCAAAAATATGATACTTTGCGACACAAATATTTTCATAGAAATATACAGAGGAAACACACAAATCGCTTCTGTTGTTGAACAAATAAAGCAAAGTGATGATATTGTCATTTCTGATGTTGTGCGTGCAGAACTTTTTTATGGTGCAAAAAACAAGTTGGAATTGCAATTTATTCACAAAGATTTAAATGTTTTTCAAACATTGCCTATTTTGCCTGAGATTTCAACGAAAGCGGTAAAATTGGTTGAAGACTATTGTTTGTCCCACAAAATTGATTTTCACGATGCCCTTATTGCCTCTACTGCACTATTTTACGATATAAAACTATACACCCTCAACACCAAAGATTTTATTTTTATTCCCGAACTAAAACTTGACTTTTGGTGAATATGCGTTTAGAAATGTTGTTTGGTAAGTTCAATTAGTAACTGCGAAAAATCGCTATTACGAGCAACCTAGATTTTGCTCGTAAATAAAGAGGTCGCGAACAGAACTTCTAAGAACGACAAAAGTAAAAAAACAGAGAGAAAAGTTCTCCCTGTTCGATTAATTTATTTACTTTTGTTGTATGAAATACAAACAACTAATCAAGGAGCAAAGGTACGAAATTTTTGCATTACTGCAAACAGGTACCCCGAAAGAGAAGATTGCAGAGATTGTAAATGTCTCTGCCAGTACAGTTTACAGGGAGATTGAGCGCAATAAAGGCACGCGCAAGTATACCCCTATCCATGCCCAAATGTTGGCTGATGAACGCAAAG
>NZ_BBRU01000455.1:0-424 GCF_001431085.1 Candidatus Symbiothrix dinenymphae | reverse complement strand
ATCTATATCGGGGCGGCGGTCGAAGATAAGCAGCCAGCCCTCTTTGGTGCCCACTGTGTCCATATAGTTGATGAGTTGACTTTTTTTTGTATGTCATTAGATAAGCCGCTTATCATCTTTTTCGATGAAGCCGACTGCTTGAGTGAGGGTACATTGATTACTTTTCTCCGACAATTGAGAGACGGTTACAATACGCGCGGTAATACCCCGTTTGTCCATTCGATAGCCTTGGTGGGTATGCGCAACATTCGCGATTTCAAAGCAAAAATCCGTCCCGACAGCGAGTCATTGGGCAGCGCAAGTCCTTTTAATGTGATTACCGAAGCGATGACTTTCAACAATTTCACAAAGGAAGACATAGTGAAATTATATGCTCAGCATACTGCTGAGACAGGGCAAGTCTTTGAGCCGGATGCCATTGAAT
>NZ_BBRU01000454.1:0-426 GCF_001431085.1 Candidatus Symbiothrix dinenymphae | reverse complement strand
CTCGAAAAAGGCTCAAAAGCAGCAGAGACGTACCAAACCAACCTGATACAGAACCGCCACCGCCCCCGCTACGAGTTTAATAATGAATATAAGGATGCGTTTGAGGCGAGCGGCATGCACTGCACCGGCATAAATCCCGACACCGGCTTGGTGGAAGTGGTGGAAATACCCGCTCTCCGGTGGTATATCGGCACACAATTTCACCCCGAATACAATAGCACCGTGCTGAAGCCTAACCCGCTGTTTATGAGCTTTATAGCAGCAGCTCTGTGGCGTTCTAAACAGCAAACAAACATCCTGTTTTGAGAAAAGTTTTTAACCAAATAGAAGTGAACGTCAACGAAAATTGTATAAAAAAGGTTAAAGTTTAGAAAAACTATTGCATATTTCAAAAACATTCACTACCTTTGCCGCCGAGTTGTCATG
>NZ_BBRU01000453.1:0-426 GCF_001431085.1 Candidatus Symbiothrix dinenymphae | reverse complement strand
TCCTCCCCGTTGGCAAACAGACACCGGATAGAATCAGCCTCAACATTGCCAATTCCGGTCAGCCCATTCCGCCGGAAGTGTTGCCGCATATCTTTATTCCGTTTTTTACGACCAAATCGTCAGGGTCGGGCATCGGGCTTAGCGTTTCAAGATATATTATGCGTTTGCACGGCGGGAAACTGCAATATGCGCATTCAAAAGATGGGATGACCGTTTTTAGTATGGTCTTTTCGGCATGCCGGAAATCCACCATAGTTTGAGATTGAAAAAATTATATTAACTTTGCGCCCTGCTTTTTAAACTTATATTAAGGTTATGAATCTTTTAGAAAAGAAATTGTCGGTAAGTCCCGCTTGCAAAGCGGCTCAGCAAGCACGGGATAAGGGGGTTTATCCCTATTTTCGCGCAATCGAGAGCGACCAGGAT
>NZ_BBRU01000452.1:0-427 GCF_001431085.1 Candidatus Symbiothrix dinenymphae | reverse complement strand
TATCCAATGGCTTTAACAAATATTTCAGTATGGCTGCTACCGGAGTGGCAGCCATCACCGGATTGTCTATGACCTTCCGGAAACTCGCCGAAGATGTAGCCAAAATGGACGACACGTATGCCGATGTGATGAAAACAACCGGCTTAACGCACGAGCAAGTCAAAGACCTGAACGAAGAATTTAAAAAACTCGATACGCGCACATCGCGCGAAGAGTTGAACAATCTGGCGCGTGATGCCGGTAAATTGGGCATCACCGGCAAAAAAGACATCCTCGATTTTGTAGAAGCCGGTAACCAAATCAACGTCGCCTTGGGCGAAGATTTGGGCGAAGGTGCTATCAAAAACATTGGCAAACTCACGGAAGTTTACAAGCAATCGACACAGGAACTCGACAAATTAGACCTCAAGGGAAAAATGCTCTCCAT
>NZ_BBRU01000451.1:0-428 GCF_001431085.1 Candidatus Symbiothrix dinenymphae | reverse complement strand
AATCGCGCAAAGGTACAAATAAATTCCGTATAATGGATGATAACACAACGATAACAAAACGATAACAAAATGATAACATAATGATAACGAAAAAATAACAAAAAGATAACAAAAAGATAACATAAATTTTTTGGAATTATTAAAATAAACCTCTACTTTTGCAGCCGATTTAATTGTAATACAAAAAAGAGATATGACAATGAAACGATACATTTTACTAGTTTTTATAAGTCTTGCATGCGCTTTTAATATGCAAGCCGATGGCGGCGTGATGCTCCTGTGCCGCCCTACCCTGCAAGATTCCATCCTGTTGCGTTGGGCACCCACGGACAAGCAAACGTGGGATTTAGGCAACCGCTACGGTTATGTGGTGGAGCGTTACACCCTTTTGCGTAAAGGTAAACTGCTGGATGAGAGGGAGTTTTGGC
>NZ_BBRU01000450.1:0-428 GCF_001431085.1 Candidatus Symbiothrix dinenymphae | reverse complement strand
TCCTTCAAAAGCAAACTCCACTTGCCGTTCCTGAGCGATGATTGCTCTCATCCCCTCTTTTGTTTTATGTTTGTCCACCGTTTTTGCCAATGCAGCATTGCTCCACACCGTTTCCACATTCGGTATACCCGCTCTTCTGCGTACCTTGTTGATGGCGGCATACACGTCGGCATTGGGAACGTCCAGATACTCGTTGAGCGCTTCGGCTTTCATCAGGTATAAATCCGCCAAACGGATAATGGGCGTCGGATAGACTGTTATAGTCACATTTCCACCTGACTTGTTGTTTATATGAACCACTTTTTGCGCTCCTATACCCGACCAAAAGAAATTGTCCCAGACGGATGGGAACCTACCTCCTTCGCCGCCCGCATAGAAGGTTGTTTTGATGCGTTCGCTATGCGAGCGCCAGTAGCCGCCGGTAATAC
>NZ_BBRU01000449.1:0-429 GCF_001431085.1 Candidatus Symbiothrix dinenymphae | reverse complement strand
CACTCCCCCAGTTGTCCCACGCACTCATTCCCGGTTTAATCCAGGACGGGTCGGCGATAGCGCAGGGCGGATTCAGGTTTTGAATGATTTCCGATTCAAACAGCGTGGAAAAAGATATCACACTCGACACGAAATTCCTGTCTGCCGGAAAACACACCATCGAAATCTGGGCAGATGCCAAGGATGCCAACAAGAATCCGAAAAATAGTATAAAATTAATTCAGACCATCGAAGCCGGCAAGCCTTTGAAAGTGAAATTGGCAAAAGCAGGCGGATATGTGGCGGTAATCAAACCTGTTTGACGTTATCTTGCACGGAGATATTCATCAAAAAAAATATTTTGCTAATAATCAGCAACTTAGCCCCAAATCGCAAAAAAACTTTGAAAAAGAATTGGAGCGTATTAAAAAAAAATATACCTTTGCGCCC
>NZ_BBRU01000448.1:0-429 GCF_001431085.1 Candidatus Symbiothrix dinenymphae | reverse complement strand
GAACCGCCTCGACCTTTCCGCAGAGGCTATGACTGGAACGGCTGGTGGACTCGAAGCACCTGGAACGAGCACGTTAGCAGTGCAATAGTTCCGCCGCCGCCGCCTGTTGCATACATCACGTACCCTAATAAGCCACAGCCACCGGTGGTGGATGCGGTTGAGTTGGTCGCCAATTGGCAACCTCACAAATATTCCATTCGCTATCATCATAATGGAGGTCGATTTTTGTACCCCGGCACCTATGATCCGGCACTTGATAAGGTAGTTGGTCCCGGTGGTGTTTATCCTGATGGATTGTTCGCGGGACTTCGTGGACCGGACAGTATCCCCAATTATACTATTGAGAGTGATACCGTTTTGCACCCTTCTTACAAATTCGGCGCCACTTTTATGGGGTGGTATGACCATAATGATGACGAAAGTAATGGT
>NZ_BBRU01000447.1:0-430 GCF_001431085.1 Candidatus Symbiothrix dinenymphae | reverse complement strand
ATTTGGTGCTGCGTGCTTTCAAAACCGAGTATTTCAATGGGCGCGAGGTTGGTAAGGAGGATTTTAATGGGGAGCAGTTGATTAATTTTCATGTGATTAGCAGGATGTTGACGTGGTTGATTCAGTTTGACCGTTTGCGCACGCCGTTCACTGTCAATGGGTTAGAAATGCGGGTGGCGGGCGAATTTGCTTTGCCCGAACGCGGTGTGACGTTGAAAATTGGCGGTATCATTGACCGTTTGGACGAAAAAGACGGCTCTCAGTATATTATTGACTACAAAACGGGCGGCAATGCCAAAGAAATTAAAGCCGTTGAGGACTTGTTTGAGCAAAAAACCGGTCGTGCTGCACATATTTTTCAGACATTTGTTTATGCCTCTGGGTTGCTCCAAAAGCAAGAAACGATGTTGCCAATCGTCCCGCAGCTGCT
>NZ_BBRU01000446.1:0-430 GCF_001431085.1 Candidatus Symbiothrix dinenymphae | reverse complement strand
TTTCATACGTGGGCTACAAATACGGCAACACCGAAAACCAATATGAGGGTTCCGGTGGATTAAACAAATTTTACGGTTCCGTTGCCTACGAGTTTCGCCAACTATCCGCAGGGATAAAAATTGGTTCGGCGTTTGGTGATATTACTCACTCAACCGTTAGTCCGAGCGTTTCGTACAAGAGCGATTCGTTGCATGCAAGCGGATTGAGTTTAGACTTCGGGGTGCAATACCGCCACCCATTGAGCGACAATACCGAAGTCGTGATTGGTGCCGTTTTTACGCCCAAAATCACTCTGAACACCCAATACAGTGAGTCTTCCGGCACACTAATTAGCGACCTTACGCACGCCACCAAAGACCTTGCTTTTCAACAGCCGACAACACTCGGCATCGGGGCGAGCTATCGCAAGTTCAATCAATACACCGTTGG
>NZ_BBRU01000445.1:0-5271 GCF_001431085.1 Candidatus Symbiothrix dinenymphae | reverse complement strand
CATTTGGCTCATTTATAGAGCCATCTCCACTCGCCAAAATTTTAAATATATTCATGATTTTTTTTATTGTTCGGCAAAGGTACAACTTTTTTTTCAATGCACAAATTCCAATTCTTCGACCGGCACCTCAACCGGTTCCTCATCCCCCCAATCTGCATCATCATCATAAATCAGACGGAAGGTTTTGTCTTTCAACTGATTGTCAACGGCAAAGCGGAGCGATGTTCCCGCCTTGTCAAAAGAGCAAAGACTTATCTGTCCATTTTTACCCGCTATTGCCGCCTTATCGTCCCTCGGGATACATTTTTCTTTTTCACCGTGCATCACATTGACGAAAAAATCAAACTGCGAAAAAGTCCAATCGTTAGCCGCAAGTATTTCCGGCGAATAGGCAAACGATACAAAAAAATCATCAATCGCATCGGCTATTGCGTGCGACCAATCTTCCCACCGCTCAAAACGGTATTCTTTTTCTTTTTCCATTTTATTCTAAATTTTAAATTTTTGACAAAAATACAACATTATTTTCAATGCACAAACTCCAATTTCTCGACCGGCACCTCAACCGGTTCTTATCCCCATCGCCAGGTTGCTGCGTTCTACCTGCTCTTGCAGCCTTTTCAAAATATTCTATCTCTAATGTTTGTTCATTTACAGGCAGCAAAATATCGTTTTCACACGCATATTCATACAAAGCATCTGCAATTGCATCAACTCTGTGTTGAGGGATAAATTGCTCGGTTGCTTCCAATTTTCTGTAAATAAAGTTTTTTGTATCTCCATCTCCCATTATTCCGTCAGGATATAAACTGTCATGATATTCCGCGAAAAATTTTTCAATAATCAAAAATTCTTCATCACTGAAAGGTGTTTTAACATGACTTTTGACATACTTAAATGCCTGTTTGTCTTTAGGATGTACTCCTTCATTACCGCCAAAAAAGTCATGGAAAAATTCATCCGCAAGGTCACCGGACTCTCTATCCTCCCATAGCTCAATAAACTTTTGAAGAGTAAAATCTATCAAACCGGAGGTTGCTTCAATGGTATTAAGCATTGGTGATTTTATCTCATGGTTTGTTTCATCCATGAAAGAGTATGTTGCAAAATGAAACTGAAATTTTTCACCACTTTTTTTATTGATAATTATACACAGATTTCCCTGAGAATTGTAATGATTAAACAGATTACAACTCTCTGTTGCCGCCGTACACCACCGTGTACCCCTTCCATACAGGCAACTCGCCGCCTCCGTCAATGGGTGAACAACCACAAATGTATCGTCCTCGTACATTTTTTCGGCTTCCGTTTCTTTGATATGGCGAACTTTTTGCCGATTAGATATCAACTCGTTCTTTTGCATCTTCGCTTGCTTTTAATGATGGTGCAAAGATACAACCGCACTTCCGTCAAAAGCTGTCGGAAGCAAAAATAATTTAGCCAAAAAACAAATCACAGTTCTAACAACTCATATTTGTTTTTGCCGATGAATACGATGACTGCGGCTTTCAGGTCGGGGTGGTCGGCGAAACGGTGCGATTGGCGGTATTTCGCTATTTGTGCTTGTCCCTCTTGCTTTTGTTTGGCTATTTCGGAGGCTTTGGCTCCGGCTTTGCAGTATTTGAGTTCAAACAGCCATTCATATTTCACTTGTGGCACCAAAGGGTTGCGTTGCAGGTAGATGTCGGCGCGACCCGGTACGGCTTCGTATTCGCTCATCGGAATGTATAATCGGCTCATAAACAGGTAGGCAAGCAAAAATGCTTTTATATATTTTTCATCGAAGTTTTGCAAATCATGGTCGGACAGTTTGCTGAAAGCGTTTTCCGAAACATAGCCGATAAACCGCCCCAGATTGCCCTCCATCGCCAATGCGATAATGGCTTCGTCCAGCGGTCGTGATTGTACTACCATGTCGGGAGAATTTTCGTTAGCCATCAGCAGGATGTATTCCCAATATAATGTTCGGATGGAATAATTTGGAATTTCCAACCTCAGTTTGCCCATTGCCGGTTCTTTGATTGTCAGCAGTCCCATATAAAACAGCAGGGAGATAAAATAGCGGTCGTCATTAATCCGGTCGATGGAGAACTTTTGCAAAACTTCCGCAACAATTCCGTTGTCTTTAATTATCTGAATCAGCGTTTCGCGATTTCTGTCGGTCTGGATTAATCGTTTCAGTCGTCCGTAATCTGTTTTCAAGTTCTCGTCAATAATGGCTTTAGGCGGTTTTTGTCGTTGCAATATCTGGTAAAAAAAATAAAGCACCATAGCCGGATTATATACTCTGCTCTTCCCCTCCTCACAAAACAGATAGCCATCATAATAAGTTGGCATATCAACGGCAATAAAATCCGCATTAACTCCTGTTTCGTGCATCAGCCAATCTACTTCTTCCTGTGTGAAGCCCATCATTTCGTTGTACTCAGGCTCAAGCGTGAAGTTTATTGAGATATTATACCCGCTGGTGAGGTCGTCAAGCATCACCGGCGAGATGCCGGTGATAAAAGTGCGGCTGGCAACAAATTTTGTGGAGGCTTTTATCCTTTCGTAGAAATCGCGAACCAAGCCGTTGGCAGCTATCATCGTTTTGTACAAGTCTTTACCTAAAAGGCTACCCATTGCTATTAGGTCGTTGGCAAAATGGTCGTATTCGTCAATGATGAAATAGACTTTCACATTATCCGTTTTTGCCGCCTGAAATACCAAATCCATTGCCATGATACCAAAATCGGATTTGTCGAGTAATTCAATGTAGTGTGCTGCTTCCGAAAAAACATCTTGGTAGGTGCGAAAAAAAGCACGAACGGTGTAGTGCACTTTATTCGAAAAAGATTTTACAAACCCTTCTTCGCTCGAAGTATCCATGCCCGAAAAATCGAATTGCAAGATGGCATACGCATTTCTTTCCGGCGTGGGGTGCTTGCCTATATACAGGTCGCCAAACAACATATCGAAATTCTTCGCTTCGTTGAGGTCGTAATAATACGCCAATATCGTAAAAAACAAACTCTTGCCGAACTTGCGCGGGCGAATGAAAAACTGATTGGGGTTGGATTCTTTTTCCAACATCTCTATGTACATGGTTTTATCCACATAGGCATAGTTGTCTGTCCGCATGCTTTTGAAATTGGAAATGCCGTAAGGCAACCTTTTGTACGTCTTTGCTTCCATTTTTATGAATTTAGACCACAAAGGTAGGCAAATTATTTGTTAATATAGATGGTAAAAAAATTTGAAAAAACAAGTTGAACACCATATTATTTTGTACCTTTGCACCGCAAAAAATAAGCAATGAAGCACATAAAAACAAAAACACTGATAATCAGCCTATTGGTAACCGGTAACTGGTCACTGGTAACTGGTAACTGGTCACTGCTAACTGCCCAAGAAATCGTGTCGCCACTCGACATCCCGCTGCTCCTAAGCGGCAACTTCGGCGAATTGCGCAATAATCATTTTCATGCGGGCACTGACTTCAAGACCCGGGGTGGCATCGGCGAGCCTGTCAAAGCGGTGCAGGATGGGTATGTGTCGCGCATTGGCGTGAGTCCATACGGCTATGGCAACGTGCTCTATTTGGCGCATCCGGATGGCACTGCTTCTGTTTATGGGCATTTGGACAAGTTTGTGCCGCGCATTGAGGCTCTTGTGCGCGACAGTCAGTATCGGCGTGAGAGTTTTGCGGTCAATCTGCTGCTGTCGCCGCACGATTTGCCCGTCACAAAAGGCGAACGCATCGCTTTGAGCGGCAATACGGGCGGTTCGGGAGGTCCGCATCTGCATTTTGAACTGCGCGATAGCAGCACAGAAGTAACATTCGACCCCCTACCCTACCTCAAAAAATATATTTCAGATACACGTGCGCCCGAAATTTCGGGTATTCGCCTGTTTCCGCAGCGGGGGAAAGGCATCGCTAACGGCAGCACGCGCCCTCTGACCGTTTCGTTGATTAAAAATAAAGCGGGGCAACAGAGCGTGGGGGCTATCACGGCGTGGGGTGTGATTGGCGTGGGGGTCAAGGCGTACGACTACATGAATCTTACGCACAACATCTACGGCGTGAAAGATATTACACTGAGGGTGGATGGCAAAGAGGCGTATCATGCGGTGATGGACAGGTTTTCGTTTGCCAATTCGCGTGCGCTCAACAGTTATGTGGATTGGGCGGAGTGGATAGACCACAAACATTTTTTTATGAAATCGTATGTTGAACCGGGTAATTTGCTGGGTGTCAATCGTTTATCGACGGATGGACTTCTCGACATCAACGAAGAAAAAACCTACCGCTTGGAATACATCCTGAAAGATGCATACGGCAACACCACGCACCTGAACTTCACCATCGAGGGCAAGCAAACGGCTATTCCCGCCGCCAACACTTCCGGCAAGTTTTTTGCCCACAACATCGCCAATGTATATAAAGGAAACGGCATTTCGCTGCTGATTCCGCACGGAAATTTGTACACCGACATTTATTTTGAGGTGGACACATCAACCGGCTTGTCATCCTACTTTTCACCCGTTTACACGCTCCGCGAACGGGTGCCGCTACACGACTATTCTCCTCTGACTCTGACAATTACAGACGACGTCTATCCCGACAAATCGAAATATGGTGTGGTGCAAATCTCTCCCAAAGGCGCAAAAAGTTGGCTGGGAGGCAGTTACAATTTTGGCGGCACCATCACGACAAAAATCCGCGAATTAGGCGCGTTTGCCGTGATGCTCGATACCGTTCCGCCCATCATCCAATTATTGGAACAAAAGACAAAAAAAGGCACCCGCCGCGACCATATTGCATTCAAAATCACGGACGATTTGAGCGGTATTAAGTCATACAGGGGTACTGTGGATGAGCATTGGGTGCTTTTTGAATACGATGCCAAGCGAAATTATCTCTATTACAAACACGATGCAACGCGCTTGGGTAAGCAGCTTGACACTCGTGCCACAAAAGAAATCGTCCGCCCCCAACTGAAATTAGTTGTGACGGACGATGCCGGAAATGAATCGCAATTTACTTGCGAATACCCAATTCTTTGATAATCTTGCGGTAACGTTCAATGTCGCGTTCTTTCAGGTAGTCCAAAAGGCGACGACGTTTACCAACCAGCATCTTCAAAGAGCGACTTGTGCTATAATCTTTCTTATTTAACTTGAGATGCTCAGTTAAATGCGAAATACGGTAGGAAAACAAGGCTATCTGACCCTCTGAGGAGCCGGTATCCGTGTTAGACTTTCCGTACTTGGCGAAGATTTCTTGCTTCT
>NZ_BBRU01000444.1:0-31340 GCF_001431085.1 Candidatus Symbiothrix dinenymphae | reverse complement strand
GGGCTTGAGCGGAATCACAAAACTCGCCTTGTCGCCCACCTCCACAGTGGAGGTGTCATAGCCCAAAAACGAAACTTCCAAAACATCCGTCGGCGAAACGTTCGCGCTGAAACAGCGCAGGAAGCGCCGCAAGAGGCGGCGCAGATTATTGAGGTGGCGATTCCCTCGTCAGGGACGAAGACCATTACCGGTTTTGTGTACGATGAGACCGGAGATGGAGTCCCCGGTTCCACCATCACCATCAAAGGGAGCTCTCGTGGAGTAGTGACCGACATAGATGGTTCGTTCAAAATAGACGTTTCGCCGACGGATGTTTTGGAAGTTTCGTTTTTGGGCTATGACACCTACACTGTGGAGGTGGGCGACAAGGCGAGTTTTGTGATTCCGCTCAAGCCCAAAGCGAATGAATTGGATGAAGTTACTGTGGTGGCTTTCGGCAGGCAGAAGAAAGAGAGCGTGGTGGCCTCCATTACCACCATCGCCGCGAAAGACTTGCAGATTGCGGGCAGTAACTTGACGACTGCCTTTGCTGGTAAGATTCCCGGTCTGATTTCCTATCAGACGACCGGCGAGCCGGGAAAGGACAACGCGCAATTCTTTGTGCGCGGCGTTACTACTCTCGGATACGCTAAATCGCCTCTGATACTGATTGACGGCTTTGAGTCTTCTACCGACGACCTGGCACGCTTGCAGCCGGATGACATCGACCAGTTTTCCATCCTCAAAGATGCTTCGGCAACAGTGCTTTATGGTGCTCGCGGTGCCAACGGTATCATCACTATCACTACCAAATCCGGTCGGGAGTCGGATAAAGTGAAAATATCGGCGCGCCTTGATGTCAATATCTCGACACCCACAAAGATGCTTGAATTGCTCGACGGGGTGAGGTATATGGAATTGTACAACGAGGCACAACTGTCGCGCTATTACGATAGCGGTGCGACAACGCCTATTGCGCAGTGGTATAGCCAGGATAAGATTGAGGCTACCCGGCGTGGCGACAATCCGATGGCGTATCCCAATGTCAATTGGTATGATATGATTATGAAAACGCAAACCGTGAATGAGAAAGCCAATGTCAATTTGGAAGGTGGCAACCAATCTACCACGTATTATGTAGCCGTGGGGATGGACCATGAAACCGGTTTGCTGAAAGTGGACGAGCAGGATAATTTGAATGATTTCAATAGCAACATTGACATCATGCGTTTCAATCTCCGCTCGAATGTTATTTTTAAATTGAGCAAAACTACCACACTTGACACACGTATTTCCGGTCGGTTCCAGAAGTACAACGGTCCGGCTACGAGTGCCAGTGACATCTTCAAGCAGATAATGGACATCAATCCGGTGGAGTTTCCTGCTGTATGGCATCCCGGTGCGGGGTATGAGAATGTTCGGCACACGATGTTCGGTATGGTCTCCCCGTCCAAGACCAACCCTTTTGCAGAGATGGTAAAGGGGTATTCGCAAACAGACGAGAGTAATATTTCGGCACAGGCCACTTTGCGGCACAATATGGACTATCTGTTGCAGAACTTGAAGTTTGAGTTTAAAGCCTCCATCAGTGCTTTTAGCAGTGCTACTCAGAAACGTACGTTCGACCCGACCTATTACTCGCTGGAAGGTTATGACCCGGTATACAATACCTATTCGCTTTTCAATACCAATCCTAACAACAACCCTTATCTGGGTGATGTGGTGGGCGGTAAAGACGGGAATACACACTATTATTTTGAAGCTCGTTTCAATTGGGGGCGGCAATTTGGTGTCCACAACATTGGTTTAATGACCGTTGGCATTGCAGAGGAGAAACTTCTGACCAGCGGTACGGATGGTGGTATCAAACTGACTTTGCCGGAGCGCAACCTGGGCAACTCTTCGCGTCTCACTTACGATTATGATTCGCGGTATTTCCTGGAAGCCTCCTATGGTTTTAACGGCTCTGAGAAGTTCGACGCCAGTCATCGTTTTGGCTTCTTCCCTGCCGTAGCGGTAGGATGGGTCATTTCTAACGAGAAGTTCTACAGCGATGCGTTGCGGGATATACTCAGTATGGCGAAATTGAAATATTCTTGGGGAAAGGTAGGAAACGATGCCATCGGGAATACAGGAAAACGTGACGACCGTTTCTACTATCTGTCGGACATCAAAATTGGCAATGCGAGTAATCTCCTCACTCCGGCTTATTTTGGTCAGGATATGAGGACAATCTATCCGGGATATGCTATCAACCAATATGAGAATCCGTTCGTCACATGGGAGGTTTCCACCAAGCAGAACGTCGGCGTCGAGTTGGACCTGCTCAAAGGCATGAACATACAAGTGGATTACTTTACTGATGTGCGCGACCAAATCTACTGGCCGCGACAAAACGTGCCCGCAAGCCTTGGATTGGGCGGTACAGCGATAAGTGCTAACATCGGCAAGGTGGAGTCGGAGGGTGTAGACGGCTCGATAGACTACAAGCACAGTTTCAACAAAGATTTCTGGCTCACAGGGCGCGCCAATTACACTTTTGCACGCAGCAAGGTCTTGAGAACAGACGAGCCGATGAACCAGCCTGCTTATAGATTTAAGGTGGGGCAGCCCGTTGATCAGCCATTTGGTTATGTAGCCGAGCGCTTGTTCCTTGACCAATATGAGATTTACAACTCGCCGGACCAGAGTGCTTTAGGCCCCTATATGCGGGGTGACATCAAATATACGGATGTCAACAATGACGGTGTGATAAATGAGAACGACCAGATTCCTATCGGTTATCCGACTGTGCCGCAAGTGCAGTATGGTTTCGGACTGTCGGCAGGGTTTAAGGATGCGGACTTATCGTTCTTCTTTCAGGGTAATGCACAATCTTCTTTCTTTATCGCCCCGCAAGAAATTGCGCCCTTGCAAGGTCGTCGCAATGCACCGGCTATCATAGCCAACAGCACCTGGTCGGAGATGAACCCGGATATACATGCCTTCTGGCCACGTCTATCCATAGATAATGTGGCTAACAATTATGTCAATTCGACATGGTGGTTGCGCGATGCCTCGTTTATACGCCTTAAAACAGTGGAGTTAGGTTATTCCATCAGTCAACTGAAAGGTTATGGCATTCAGAACATACGCCTCTATTTGAGCGGTGAAAACTTGCTTACTTTCAGTAAATTTAAATTGTGGGACCCTGAGATGGGGGGCAATGGATTGGCTTATCCTATTAATCGGAGGTATAATATTGGATTGCAATTGGCATTTTAGTCTGAACCACGATTTTAGTCTGAACTGTGATTTTAATATGATTAATTTGATTAGTATGATTATAGAAAATTATGATTATAGAAAATTATGATTATCATGGAAATCATGGTAATCATGAAAATCAAATTAAAATCAAAGTTCAGACAAAAAAAAGATTAATTAAATAATTAAAAATTAAAGAATATGAAATCATTAAAAAAAATTATTCGTACAGACGTGGCGCGCCACGTCTCTACATTCATTGTTGCGGCGATGTTTCTCCTGCCGTCGTGCAGCGATTATTTAGACGTTGTGCCTGATAATACGGTCAAATTAGATGACCTTTTCAGCAACCGTGAGACGTCTTACAATGCTTTGGCTCGGGTTTATAGCTATATCCCGGATGTGCAACACCGGTATAATTCGCCGTGGCTTTTGGGCGACGAGTGGGTTTGGCGCGCGAGTGATGGTGCCAATACTGCTACCTTGCTTCCGCCTATGGGGGTGATGATGGGCAGCCAAAATGCCGGTAAACCGCTCTACAGCTTGTGGGATGGCACGGGCGGTGCCAAGGGGATGTATGACGGCATTCGTGCTGCTAACACTTTCCTGGAGAAAATTCATTTGGCAGCCAATTTTGAGGAGAATGAGCGCAAAGACTGGATTGCGCAGGTAAAGTTTCTCAAAGCCTATTTTCACTATCAGTTGATTGAGTATTACGGGCCTATCATTATCGTGGACCGCAACATCAATGTGGATGAGCCGGATGATGTAGTCATGGGGCGCAGAGAGAAAGTGGATGCCTGTTTCAACTACGTCACCAACCTTATCGAAGAGGCTATCCCCGACTTGAAAGACAAGACGGAGACGCTCAATCTGGGTATGATAGACAAAAAAATAGCTTACGCCACACTCGCGCGAGTATATCTGTTGCGTGCCAGCCCGTTCTTCAACGGCAATACTGACTACGTCAGCTTCCTTGATTTCGATGGACAGCCTTTCTTCCCGCAAACCCCAGCTCCGCAGAAATGGCAGGATGCCTTGACAGCCGTTACCCAAGCGATAGACTTCTGTGAATCGCATGGCTCCCCCGGATTGTATGTGTTCAATAAAAGTAGTACCTCTACGGATGATGACGATATCTGGATATTGAGAAATCCGGTCGGAATGAAACTGTTTTATTCTAACAAGATGGCACCCATCGAAAGGTGGAACCAAGAATTGATATGGGGACGAACATATACCGCGGGTAGCGCTATCTCACTGCAAGGAGCCACGTCTATTTATCGCTCAGGAGAAAACTATATTGATGCCCTTGGTGCAAACAACGAGATAGATGGCCAGAACGTGTGGGGCCACGATGATCCGAGTATTAGTAATAACTATAATGCGGGTGTGAGTTCCTATAATTCTCTTGGTGCCAACTATGAGATGCTCGAACGGTTCTACACCAAAAACGGGCTACCCATCAATGCGGATTTGGCGTTCAACCAGATGCTGAAATATGACCTTGCGTCAACGCCTGATGTCACGGTGCCCGGCAACGAAGAGTGGATGGGTATTTTGCAGTCGGACTACAGAACGTCTTATCTCTATCTCAACCGCGAAATGCGTTTCTATACCAACTTGGGCGTTACCGGCGGCTATTGGCGGCAATTTGTAAGGACGATACCTATATCTCTGTATGCCAATACATTCGGCGGTACGAGAAGTTTCGGGGGGGGGGTTCAGTGGTTTTCTTCGGGCATAGCCGTTCATAAATTTCTTGATCCCGAAACGCGCTCCGGCGACGGTCGCTTTCAAAACTCCCCCTTTCCGATTATCCGTCTGGCAGACCTATACTTGATGCAGGCGGAGTGTGAGAATGAGGTGAACGGACCGGCAGCGGCACTCGCTTCTATCAACAAAGTGCGCACCCGTGCAGGCATTCCCAATGTGGAAGATGTGTGGGCAGATGCCACGAAGGTTACATCCAATTACCTCAACCACCACCGGGAAAAGGCGGGTATGCTCGACATCATTCTCCGGGAACGTAGCATCGAGTTGGCTTTTGAAGGGTCACGCTTTTTTGATGTACGGCGCTATAAGCTGGCTACTCAAGAGTTTAACAAGCCAACTATGGGCTGGATTGGTAATGCCGGTAATGCAACTGATTTCTTTCAGTTGAGTATTAAGCAGGCGCGTCGCTTCCAATTTCGCGATAATCTGTGGCCTATTCCGTTGAATGATATGAATATTAATCCTAATTTGAAGCAAAATCCGAGTTGGGAATAAATGTCTGAACCACGATTTTCACAAGATTTATAAGATTAGCAAGATTACAGAGAAAAGATTATCATGGTAATCTTGTAAATCTTATTAAAATCAAGGTTCAGACAAAAAAATCAGAGAAAAATTAGAAATTATAAATTTAAAAATTAAAGATTATGAAATTTAGATGTTTAGTGTTATGTGTGACGGCTTGCTTGGTAACAGTCCTTTGCGGCTGCGATGAGAGTAAGCGCTTTGAGATTAATTATTCTGATGGGACGCCTCCCGGAAAGCCTGAGATTCTTGGCTGGAGGGCGGTGAATGGTGGTGGCGTTATTCATTATCGGGTGCCGGAAGATGAGGATTTGCTCTCTATTGATGCCTCTTATACGAATCCGCAAACGGGCGCAGAGGTGTGGTTTTCTACTTCTTACTATGTTGATTCTATCACTGTGATTGGTTTTCCGGACAGTGTGGCACTCACGGTGCAAGTGTATGCCGTGGACCGCGCCGGCAACCGCTCCGCGAGTGTGCCGGTTGATATTACGCCTGATAAGCCTGCCGTGCAGCTTATCAGCCAGTCGCTGCAAGTGAAGGGGGGCTTCGGCTCGTTCTATGTGGATTGGAAGAACACACTCAAACAAAACGTTAATGTGTATCTTGATTATTCCTACAAACTAAAGGGTCAGCCGGTGACGAAACGGTCAATTGTTTCCTCTGTCAACGAGGACGTCCGTGAATTTGTCCGCATGGAAGATATTCCGGAGACGGAGCCTATAACGGTCAATATGCGGGTGGAAGACCGCTACGGAAATTCCAATGTGCTCGCTCCGGCGACGGTCTATCTGAAACACGACGAAATCATCCCGAAAGACAATTGGTTTCTACCCAAGGAATTAAGCGATACATTACGCGTGCGGATGGGATTCTTTGGCGGTTACTTTAAAACAGGCGGTCGGATATTGATTGACGGCATATATGATGGTGATGGTGGTCGTAATGATAACTTTACGAAAGGTGGTGCATACGGAGGAGTTAAACCGGTAAATTTCTTGGTCGACCTTGGCGAAGAGTGGGAATTAAGTCGCATCGTTACCCACCAATTCGCCGATTATAAGAATGAGTTGGAGCGGGGAGAGTACGGTTACTATAAGGACAAAAATATAAAACGGTACAAAGTTTATATCTATCACGCGGATACGGAAGAATGGGAGATGATACGCGACCATACCATTCAGGTACCTTCATTGGCGACAGAAAGGCAATATATTGTTGCCGGTCTTGCCGGCGACATGACCTATTTCTATCCCGATGAGATAGAGTTCACGGAGCCTACCCGATGGTTTAGGTATGAGATGATTGGGTGTTTTGACGGGGATATTCAAACGTTTAATTTCGCGTTGTCTGAAATTACTTTGTATGGGAGGAGAAAAAGGTGAAAAATATAAATTATAAAAAAATGAAAGTTATGAAAGCAAATAAATTATTTTCTGTGCTGTTCGCGGCATTCGTCGGTGTATCCTGTTCGGATATATATGACAACATTAAGGATTTTTCTCCCGAAGAGCGGGTTTATCCGGCAAGGTTCGACATCGTGACGGTTTCGTATGGTTACGAGCGGGTGGAGTTCGACTTTGGGACGCAAGGGCGCGTGCCTGCTTCCCAAATGTATTTGGGCAAAGCTAAGAAAACCATCGTTGAATACACGGTCGGTGATGAGTCTAAGCGCGAGGTATTTGATAGTGTCTGCTCGTGGGTCAACATCACAGGTCTTACCCAACCGCGTATCTATGAATTTAAGATTTTCACCGAAGACCAGTATGGCAATCCCTCGATAGCGCAAGAGGTATCGGTAACGCCGTTTACGAGCGAAGATGTTTCCGCTTTGGCAGTGACACCTCCCTCGGTGGTCGAATCGACAGCGGCGGCGGCCGTTGAATGGCGCAATCCCATAGTGTCGGATATGTATTCGTGGTATCGCTACAAATATGAATATACCGACCGTGACAACCATGTTCAACGCGACAGTGCTAATGGCAATCTGCCGAGTTTCCTTGTCGAAAATGTGAACAAGAATGTTGATATACCTATCAAGATAACAGCCCGTATTGTGCCCAAAATGAATGGTGTGTCGATTATTGACAGCATCGACTGGGAAATGACTTATAACCTGCGTATCTCTCCGTCGGCAATTCCTGCAATCCTCCTCAAAAAGCCTGCACAATTCTATACGTTTGATGCGGATGAGATTGAGTTTCCCTTGGAATTTGCATGGGTAGCGGTAGATGAGGCTACCGGCTATGACCTGAAAGTATCCTCAAATCCCAATTTCAGTGATGGACCAACAATAGATGCCGGCACGGGTAACTCCTATCTTATGACAAAAAATGACGCATCTGCGCTTATCGCCTCTTTTAACCGTGCCGACCCGTTTCGGGTATATTGGACCATAGCACCCAGACTATCATCTACCACCATAAATCAGCAAAGCCGCAACATGACAGCGATTCGCGCAAAAAACATGACAGGCTGGTGGACATTCGACGACCCCACCAATCTGTTGGCCGCCCAAAACGGCGGTATAGCACTCGTAGCCGTTGAAACGGGAGGCGCTATCACATCCGTTGCCGGTCCAACGGCCACCGACCGCGCTATCCGCATACCACAAGGCAGCTATCTGCGCTGTAATCACGGACTTCTCCCTGTCGGAGGCACCAATGTCAATACTTACAGCGTAGCGTTTGATGTAAAAATACCGGAAACAGGCACAGGTAAGACGTATTCACTCCTTTCTGCACGCAACGGATACGGTACGCCAACACAGGATGCCGACATATTCATCAACGCCGATGGCAAAATAGGTGTTTTAACCGGCACTACAGCGACTGTATCCGAAAATGGTCTTCAAACTGATAGAATGGGCTTTTCGGGCTTCCATACACCTGCCGGTCGCTGGACACGCATTGTTCTTGTCGCTGATATTACCAATAATTTTTACATGTATTATGCCGATGGTCTCAGAATAAGGGAAGGAAGATTGTCATCCGCGGATATTGACGGTCGTTTCTCACTCTTGCCGGAAGGCTGTCTGCTTTTTGCCGATGATAACGGTGAAGACGAAGTGTTGGACGTAGCCAATGTTCAGTTCTACGGATTAAAACTAAGCGAATACGAAATCCGTAAACTCGGTGGCGTTGCTATACGCGAATATGATAAGACAAGCTGGAAAATATCAACGAATATGCTTACACCGAGTTATAGCGTTGATTCCAATCCGAGTCGTATCCTTGATTCCAATCCGATTACATATACGTTTAACTGGAGCGGGGCAGATGTGCTAAAATACTTCAATATTGACATGACAGAAGTGCAGGAAATACACTCTTTAGCGTTTTACGGTCGCCTTGTAGAGGAATGGCCCTCCGAACTGCGGACTGTTGATGTTTTCGCAGGTAACGATGGCAGTACTTGGACATTAATCGCCTCCCACGACTATCAAGTACCTGTTTATGAAACCACATGGCAAATACCGCTGATAGATTTACCAACGCCGGTTAATGCCAGATGGCTTAGGGTAGAAATGAACAGAGGACTCGCTAATGCCACCTTTGGAGAAATTCATGTGTTTGGCAAAAAATAAAAAATTGAAAAATGCTGTTTCAAACAAATGTTTGAGACAGCATTTTTTTTGAAAAAAAAACAGAAACATTTGCTAATTCAATAATTTTGTATTATCTTTGCAGATATTTTTAGAAATGAGAAGTCATGAAGAATTTACCCATTGGTATTCAGTCGTTTGAAAAGTTACGCGATGAAGGTTGTTTGTATGTGGATAAAACGAAAGAAATACTCCAACTTACAAGTTCAAACATCGTGTTTCTCTCACGCCCGCGCCGTTTCGGAAAGTCGCTCCTTGTCAGCACCTTGGAGGAACTTTACACAGGCAGTCAGCATTTGTTTGAAGGTCTCTATATCTATGATAAATGGGATTGGACGCAGCGCTATCCCGTTATTCGAATAGATTGGACAGATATCAAGCACGATAGTAAAGAAGAGATGGAACGCAGTATGTCAACATTTCTGAAACGGCAGGCTAAATTAGAGAAAATAAAACTTGTTTCAGAATACGCCTCCGATTGTTTTTCTGAATTGATAGAGTCATTGCATCGTAAAAAAGGCAATAAAGTGGTTGTACTTATTGATGAGTACGACAGCCCGATATTGGATACAATGAATCAACCTGAAGCGGATGGTGTTCGCCAATTTCTTCAAAGCTTTTATAAAAGGCTAAAAGCCACCGACAACCATTTGAAGTTCGTTTTTATGACAGGCATAACAAAAGTGGCAAAAGTGTCAATATTTTCAGCATTGAACAGTCTCAAAGATATTACGTTAAACGATAAATATGCTTCTATCTGTGGCTATACACAGGAAGAACTGGAACGTAACTTTGCGGAATATATTGACGAAACGGCATCTCATTTGGAAATAACAAGGGAGAATTTGCTTTACTACATTTGCAAGTGGTATGATGGTTATACCTGGGATGGCAAGACATCGGTTTACAATCCGTTTTCCACGCTAATGTTTTTTGACAATCAAGACTTTTCCAATTACTGGTTTGATACAGGTACGCCCACTTTCCTCATCAATCGTCTCAAAAAACACGGTCTTGCTAAAACCGTATTGGAACCGATAGTTGCAGGTCCGACAGCTTTCAACAGCTACGACCCTGATGAGTTGGAAGATATTCCCCTGTTATTTCAAACCGGCTACTTGACCATCAAAAACAAACAACGGGTGGGTAGAAGTTCTCAATATACATTGGAAGTACCCAATATGGAGGTAAAGGAGTCGCTGATGGAATATCTGTTAAGTGCATATACCAACTACCCCCTTTCGAAAATGTCGGCACTTGGACAACAAATGTT
This sequence comes from Candidatus Symbiothrix dinenymphae, assembly GCF_001431085.1. Lineage (NCBI taxonomy): Bacteria > Pseudomonadati > Bacteroidota > Bacteroidia > Bacteroidales > Candidatus Symbiothrix > Candidatus Symbiothrix dinenymphae. Next base: position 20,937 of record NZ_BBRU01000444.1, on the reverse strand, counting down.
GCAACAAATCCTTGATTTCGATGCGAAAGGCTTTACAAATAATATGCGTATCATGCTTGCCGATGTTCCTTACACTTTACTCCCATCCAAGGCGCAAGACGAAGCGGAAGCGGAAGCGGAAAATTTAGCAAGTGAAGCCTTTTATCACAACATCTTTCAAATGTGGATGACCATGCTGGGTTTCAATATTCAAAGCGAAAGGATGACCAACCGGGGACGTATAGATGCCGTGTTGCAGCAAGACGGAGTGGCAATAGTGGTAGAGTTGAAATATCACGCTACCACGGAATTGGAAACTTTGCTCAACCAGGCTATCGCGCAAATCCGCGAGAAGCGGTATTATGAGCCGTTTCTTGACCGGAAAATTATTCTGCTGGGGATAGCGTTCAGTGGAAAAGATGTTGGTTGCAGGATTGAACAAATTGTCTGAACCGGGATTTTCATAAGATTAAAAGATTAGCAAGATAAAAATTAAAAATATTAAAATTATAAATTATTAAAGAAATGAAAAAAAGTTATTGTTTATTAGCAGTTTCACTGCTTGTGTTCTCCGTGTTCACTCTGTCGTCTTGTCGGGCAGATATAAAATGGACGAAATATGAGAACAATCCTGTTCTCGGCGGCGCGGACCTCGGCACGTGTTTCGATATCGCGATGCTGCAAGAGGACGGCAAATACAAGATGTGGTTCTCGTGGCGACCGAAAAAGTCGCTTGCCTACACCGAAAGTAAGGACGGAATTAATTGGTCTGAGCCTACAATCGTTCTCGCTCCCAATCCCGACTCAGGTTGGGAAAATGAAATCAATCGCCCCTCCGTTATTAAGCGGGACGGCGTGTATCATCTTTGGTACACCGGTCAGGTTTGGTACAACGATTGGTCGAAAAGCGGCTCGTGGATTGGTTACGCAACGAGTACCGACGGCATTCACTTTGAAAGGAAATCGGACAAACCCGTTTTAGTGCCGGAAAAAGGCTGGGAAAAAGAACATGCCGTGATGTGTCCGAACGTCGAATGGGATGCCGATGCCAAACTTTTCACGATGTGGTACTCCGGCGGCGAGATATACGAACCGAACGCTATCGGCTACGCAACAAGCCCGGATGGTCTTGTGTGGACGAAATACAAAAATAATCCCATCTTTTCGTGTGATAAAAACACCGAGTGGGAACATCATAAAGTTGCCGGCGGGCATGTTTTCAAACACAACGATTGGTACTTAATGTTCTACATAGGTTACGAAAACGAACATCTTGCCCGTATCGGCATTGCGCGCTCGAAGGACGGCATTACAAATTGGGAACGGCTGCCGACGAATCCGATTATTTCGCCAACCCCAGACGGATGGGACGCTGAGGCGTGCTATAAACCGTTCGTCATTTACGATGCGAAAGAGAAAAAATGGCGGCTGTGGTACAACGGTCGCACCGGAAATCTGGAGCGAATCGGACTTGTATTTCTTGACGGTGCTGACTTGGGTTTTCCTAAACATTAAAAATAAATTAGAGAATTAAAAATGAAAAATAGCATCATTCTATTCTTGTTGACATTGTATTGTCTTACAGGATTTTCGCAAACGAAAGGCAGCGGTTATCCCATCAATCCCGTACCGTTTACGTCGGTGAAAGTGACCGACCAATTTTGGGGACAACGCTTAAACGCCAGTCGCGAGGTAACTATCCCTTTGGCATTCGGCAAATGTGAAGAAACGGGGCGGTATGAAAATTTCCACAAGGCAGCCCATCCAAGCCCCGACTATAAAGTGGGAGGATTTTCTTTTGATGATACGGATGTCTATAAAACCATCGAAGGCGCTTCTTATTCCATGCAAACATGGCCGGATAAGAAACTGGTGCGATACATCGACAGTGTGCTCACCATAGTCGCCGCCGCACAGGAACCGGACGGCTATCTTTTTACCGCCCGAACGATGAATCCGCAACATCCGCACGATTGGGTAGGTCACGAGCGCTGGGCAAAAGTGGAGGAATACAGCCACGAATTTTACAATCTGGGACATTTGCTGGAAAGCGCCATCGCTCACTATCAGGCAACCGGCAAAAGAAATTTCTTGGATATAGCCATCCGCTATGCCGACTGTGTAGAACGGTCCATCGGCGATAAACCGGGACAGGTAGCGCGTGTGCCGGGTCATCAGATTGCAGAAATGGGATTAGCTAAATTGTATGTCGTAACGGGCGAAAAGAAATACCTTGATTTGGCAAAATATTTCTTGGACAAACGGGGTTACACTGCCCGAAAAGGCGACGCCTTCACCAGACAAATGCATAAACCTATTTTAGAACAGGACGAAGCCGTTGGGCATGCCGTACGCGCCGTTTATATGTATTCGGGAATTGCCGACGTGGCAGCGCTCACGGGCGATGAGGCTTACATCCACGCCATCGACCGCCTTTGGGACAATGTGGTGTCGAAAAAACTCTACATTACCGGAGGCATAGGTGCCCGTCATCAACACGAATCATTTGGCGATAACTACGAATTGCCCAATCTGACGGCTTACAACGAGACTTGTGCAGCCATTGCCAATGTTTATTGGAACTACCGCTTGTTTCTGTTGCATGGCGAAGCTAAATATTTCGACGTGCTGGAACGCACCTTGTATAACGGTTTGATTTCCGGCGTTTCGCTGGATGGCGGCACATTTTTCTATCCCAATCCATTGGAATCGGATAGCAAATTCAAATTTAATCGTGGAAGTACACTTGTCCGCCAGCCGTGGTTTGACAGCTCCTGCTGCCCGTCGAATGTCAGCCGTTTTATCCCTTCCCTGCCGGGTTATGTGTATGCTGTCAAAAACAATGACCTCTATGTAAACCTGTTTATGGGCAATGATGCCGTATTGGATGTAGAAGGTAAAAAAGTAGCAGTAAGCCAATCAACCGATTATCCATGGACAGGCGACATTAATATTAAAGTGTCACCGCGTTCAAAACAACAATTTACATTGAAAGTGCGTGTACCGGGTTGGGTGCAGGGCGAAGTCGTTCCCAGCGATTTGTACAGTTATGCAGACGGCAAAAAGTTGAATTATACGGTAACAGTGAATGGCGCCAAGGTGGACAGCAAATTGGAGAAGGGATATTTCGCGATTTCCCGTCAATGGAAAAAAGACGATGTGGTGAAAGTGCATTTCGACATGGAACCGCGCGTAGTGAAAGCCAACGACAAAGTGGAAGCCGACCGCGGAAAAATATCTATCGAACGCGGTCCCATTGTTTATTGTGCCGAATGGGCGGATAATGATTTTGATATTTTCAGTGTCGTGATAAATCAAAAGCCTGAAATCAGGGTGGAAACCAAGCCGGATTTGCTAAAGGGTATCCATCAGTTAAAAACGACTGCGCAGTTATTAGCCCAAAATGAAACGGGACGTTTACAAGTAAAAGATGTAACGCTTTCATTGATACCCTATTACGCATGGAATCATCGAGGCAGTGGTAAGATGTCGGTTTGGCTATTGCAAAATTTGAATGGACTAAATTGAGTTAAGTTATAAAAGATAAAGTTATAAAAGATAAAGTTATAAAAGATAAAGTTATAAAAGATAAAGTTATAAAAGATAAAGTTATAAAAGATAAAGTTATGAAAGATAAAGTTATGAACGATCAAGTTATGAATGATCAAGTGAAAATGCCAATTCATTCCATGAGTAGGCGTGAATTTCTTACCGCCGGAGCAACCGCCATTGGTGCTCTTACCGTTATTCCCAGCCATGTTTTTGCGGCTAAAAAAAAGGGGATGGTCGCGCCGAGCGATAAAATCCGATTAGTGCATATCGGTTGCGGCACTCAAGGTTTAGCCGAAGTGGGCGCCTTGTTGAAGGCGCCGGCGATAGAAATTGTAGGCGTGGCAGACCCCAACAGAGAGAGTTATGACTATATCCATTGGAGCGAGAACGGCTTGCGTGACCAATTGCGCAAGTTTATTGATGAGCCTGCGTGGAAGGAAGGCGCGAAAGGGATACCGGGAGGGCGGAACATTATGAAAGAAATCGTTGAAGCCTACTATCGGAAGAACCTCCCCGGATACAAGAAAACGATTGCTGCCGTTGAAGACTATCGCGAATTGCTGGACAAAGTGAAGGATGTGGACGCTGTAAAGATTATGTCGCCTGACCATTTGCACGCTTATCAGGCTATTGACTGCCTGAAACGCGGGAAGCACATCATCATGCACAAGCCTTTGGGCAATAAATTGACCGAAGCGATGAAGGTGGTCGACCTTGCCGCCTCTTCCAAACTATCCACTCACATGATGGCATTCAATGCTTCCGGCATGGGCAATATAGGTTTGATAAAGAAATGGGTGGATGCCGGAGCCATTGGACAACTCAAAGAAATACACAATTGGAGCAATCGTCCGGTATGGCCCCAATATCCTGAAATACCGACAGATAAACCACCCGTTCCCGATGGATTCAACTGGGATCTGTGGTTGGGACCTGCCGAGATGCGCGACTATCATCCACATTACACCCATGCCACTTTCCGCGGCTGGTACGAGTTTGGCGCAGGCGCTATTGCCGATATGGGATATTACAGCCTTTTGCCGGTGTTTGATGCGTTTAAGTTGGATTCTGCCATTTCTGCAAGCACACGTTTCTCGCGTGTGGTCGGGCTGAAAAACAATGTGCCCTCATTCGTTGTGAACAACTATTCCTACCCGTTGGCGGCTGCCTATCGCTTTGACGTTCCGTATAAGGACGGTTCGGGCAAAATTATCGTGCAATGGCATGATGGCGGCATGAAACCGCAAATGCCGGAAGGATACGAAGGCTACGACCTGCCTATTGAAGGCATGATGTTTGTTGGCGAAAAAGGCGCTATCGTATCGGGGTTCTTTCGGGAAAATCCGAAAATCGTCGGGAAACAAGCATCGCAATACGCCAATATGGAAGGCTATCCCATGCCTGACAAGCCGGAAGATATATTGGCTGACGGCACTGTACGCTGGCTGCAAGGCTGGATAGATGGCTGCCGTGGCAAGGGAAAAGGAGTTGGAGCATTTGAAAAGGCTAAAGAAGTAAATGAAACCTTCAATCTTGGCTCTGTATCACTGATGAGCAACGGGAAGAAATTGGAGTATAATCCGGCAACACGCACCATCACCAATGATGAGGCTGCCAACAAATTGCTTACCCGCAATATCCGCCAAGGATGGGAAATTTAATGATAAATATAAATGAATAATAATAATAAATAAAAAGTACATACAATGACAACAAGAAGAAATTTTTTAAAACAATCCGCATTAGGCGCCACTGCTTTGATGGCATCGCCTTTTGCCGCTACTGCCGCCACTGCCGCCACGTCGGCATTGACAGACAGCCTCAATGCGCCCAATCCATTGCGCATATCTATGCTTTCCTACTCGTTTCACGGCTTGATGCTTGCCGGAATGATGAACATTTTCCATTTCTTTGAAACCTGCAAATATCGTTACCATTTAGGTGCAGCAGACCTCTGGAATGGAATGATTACCAGTACGGAGGATAATTTCATCAATAAAGTGGCTACCACCCTCAAAAACGAGCAGTTATTTGTGCCCAACATTGCAGTGGACGGTGCGCATGTCATGCACGCGGGCAATGATAACCCCGCTAAACTTCGCGCTTTGCAAGACCGTTATATGCAAATAGCCAAACTGTGGGGAGTCGGTTTTGTTCGCTTCGATGCGGGACCTCCAATGTACAATGATCGCAAAGATGAGGATGGATGGACGAATCAGGAGTTCGATTTTATAGTGAAGCGCTACAAGGAACTGGCGCAATATGCACACGACAATGGCTTCAAAGTAGGAGCAGAGGTGCATTTTGGACCCGCACGATGCTGGACACACATGGAAAAACTGATTAAGGCGGTTGACCATCCCGGATTCGGCATTTGTATGCACTTCGGCGGATGGTGTGGCAGCTATGAAGAGAATTTAGCCGTCGAAAAAGCCGCAGCTAAATATGTCTGTCACACCCATATCCCATGGGATTGCTGCGAGGACATCAACCTGCCAAAACGCTTGGCAGTCTTGCGCGATGTAGGATATACCGGCTATTACAGCATCGAACAACATTCTGCTCAAAATGAATACAATCTGGTGGAAGCGCAACTCGGCAAGGTGAGAGCCGTACTTACCTCATGGAACAATGGAGGCAGCGGCGAACTGTATCCGAAGAGATAAAGGATGCGGCTCCCGACCGGAATTGCAATTTGGTATAAAAAAAATGGTAAAAGTCATTTTAAATGCGTACCTTTGCCAAAAAATTGAATTATGGCACGATATTTTAATGTAGCAGGACCCTGCGACGAAGCGAAGCACTATATGATAGAGGCTTCATCGCGTTTGTCGGGCATCAGAGAACTCATTGAGCAGGAGCAGTATTTTGTGATTCACGCTCCGCGGCAGAGCGGCAAAACCACGTTGCTGCTTGATTTGGTTAACCGCATCAATAGCGAGGGCAAGTATTATGCGCTTTACTGCTCATTGGAAGCGGCGCAGGGTATTATTGACCCGAAAGAAGGCATTCCGGCGATAGTCAAGCGGATGCAATCAAAATTTCGCTTTTCGAACATACCCAAAGGAGAAACATTTGCCAAAGATGCTGACTACAGCAATTATGCCGGTGTGCTGGTTGATGAGTTGACTGTTTTTTGTATGTCATCAGACAAGCCGCTTATCATCTTTTTCGATGAAGCCGACTGCTTGAGTGAGGGTACATTGATTACTTTCCTTCGGCAATTGAGAGACGGCTACACTACGCGCGGTAATACCCCGTTTGTCCATTCGATAGCCTTGGTGGGTATGCGCAACATTCGCGACTTCAAAGCACGGATTCGTCCCGACAGCGAGTCGCTTGGCAGCGCAAGTCCGTTTAATGTGATTAAAAAAGCACTGACTTTTAGCAATTTCACAAAAGAGGAGGCAGTAGAATTGTACGGACAGCATACTGCGGAAACAGGACAAGTGTTTGAACAAGAAGCTATCGACTTGGTTCTCAAGCAAACGCAGGGACAGCCATGGTTGGTTAATGCCATTGCATGCGAGGTGATTGAAGAAACGCTCCAATCCGATTATACCAAGCCGGTGACGGCAGAATTGGTGGAAGAAGCCATCCAAACCATCATCCTGCGGCGCGACACTCATATCGACAGCCTGCTCGAACGGCTCAAAGAGGAGCGCGTGCGGCGGGTGATGGAGCCGGTCATCATTGGCGACATAGAGAAAATAAGTACGCAATCGGACGACTATCTCTACACCAAAGACCTTGGCCTGATTCGGGAAGCTCCGGGGCTGGTAGCACCGGCAAATCCTATTTATGCCGAAGTAATTCTGCGTACTTTAAGTGCCGATTCACAGCAAGATTTGTGCAGCGAGAAGTATCCCTACCAAATGCCCCGCTATCTGAAAAACGGGCGTATCGACATGATTTATCTGATGCAGGATTTTCAAGCCTTTTGGCGCGAAAACAGTGCGATATGGGTCGAACGTTTCGACTATAAAGAAGCGGCACCTCACCTGATTTTGCAGGCTTTTCTGCAACGGATTGTCAACGGCGGCGGGCAGATTGTCCGCGAATTTGCCGCCGGTCGCGACCGTTTGGACTTGTGCGTAGAATATGAAGGACAAAAATACCCCATCGAACTGAAACTCCGATACAGCTCCAAAACCGAAGAAAAAAGCTACGCCCAACTCATCAACTATATGGACACAGTAGGTGCCAAAGAGGGTTGGCTGATTATTTTCGACCGCCGCCCCGATATAGATTGGGATGCCAAAATTTATCTTAAAACAGAAATGGTGCAGGGGAAAACCGTTACGATAGTAGGGTGTTAGCGAAATTTAACGCACTGAATTTGCATTTGGGCAGGCAGTCCCCACACGCGGAGCAACGGTCGGGCTGTTTCACAACGGCATGTGTCCCGTTTTCATCCTTCACCAATTCCAACACATGGTGTTGGCATCGCTTGACACAACGCCCGCATCCGGTGCAGTTGCCATCAATCACATGGATAACCCTGTTTCTCCCGCGTGCATGACGGCAAAGTCCGTGAACGAACCAAAGCAAAAACACGCTTCCAACTACAATATAAACTGTATTCATTCTGATAATTATTAAAAATTTCACTTCTCTTTCCATTTAGGAAGACAAATGAGCGGCTGAAATATTTTAAATGGGGAAAATTAGTTGCATATATCAACTAATTTTCATACCTTTGCGTCGTCAAAAAAAACAATTACAATGAATGCAAAGAAATTACCCCTGTCGCTAAACTTGGCGATAACGTTGAAAGCCATTGAACAGGCTTTCAGAAAAAATTTGTCGGACCTTCAAATCGAACTTCCGGAGGAGGCTTTCGGCATATTGATGATTGCGTATTTTCATCAGGGCGTTATTCAGCAGGATATTGCTGAAATGGCGAAGAAAGACAAATCGGCGGTATTGCGCCAAATTGATTTGCTCGAAAACAAAGGTTTGGTGCAACGCAAAGCGGACGAACACGACCGACGAAAAAATCTTATTACTGTCACAGAGAAAGGCAAAGCAATTACGCAAACCATTGTAAATAAAGAACATGAGTTGTTTCATTTGCTCCTGCAAGGCGTCAATGAACAGGATATAGAAACTTTCTCAAAAGTGCTTGCAATCTTGAAAAATAATGCCGGAAAAATCTAAAAAAATTTACCTATAAAGTTGATAAAGTCAATTATTGCATAAATCAATTAAAATCATTCTAAAATAACACAATATGAACGCAAAGAAAAAATTTATTTTCAGCACTTTACTCAGTGCAAGTTTGGCCGTGTCGGCACAAAATTCGCAAATTGTGCCGCTGTCCAAGGTGTTTTACAAGTTGGGACCCAATGTGGTGCACAGTTTCACTCACAATTACGGGCTGAATTATGCTGCTGCGGCATTGGGGACGTATGGTTTGGTGGAGAGCGGCATTGATTGGCAGTGGAACAGGCTGGCTTACAACAATGCGTGGATGGCTTATGCGGGCACGCCTTTTGGCGCAATGGGCTATCTCGTGCCTGTGGCGGCTCCTGTGGGCGCGTACTTCTACGGGCGAAAGCACGACGACGCGAAACTGCAAGTAACCGGCTTGGCATTGGCGCAATCGGCAATGTTGGGCGTAGGTATCTCGTTTTCAATCAAGGCGTTCACCGGACGACGGGCACCAAACATTCTGGAACATCACATTTACCCCACCCGATACAGCGACACAGAGGATTACAGCCGCGATTGGGCGTTTGGCTTTATGGAGCGCGGCGTGTTTTCGGGTTGGCCCAGCAGCCACACCATTGTGGCGTTTGCGATGGCTACCACTTTGGCGGAACTTTATCCAGACGATGTGTGGGTGAAACGGGGCGCGTTTATCTACGCCGGATGTGTCGGATTGGGCGTTTCGTCGTTTTCACATTGGCTCTCGGAAGCTTTTGCGGGTGCCTTGATGGGCTATGCCATCGGAAAATCTGTCGGCGGCAGTTTCAACCAACTTTTGAATGGCGGCAATGCAGCAAAAATAAAATATTCACTGCATCCTGTCGCCAACGGCATCGGATTGACAGTGAATTTTTAATAGCGTTCAAAGCGGCAGTAATTACCTTTCCGGAATGCGAAGCGTTTGCCCTATTCTTAACACAGATGTTTTGAGCTGATTGCTCTCCATCAAATCTTTGTGCGAAACACCTGTATATTGTTTGGCAATGGAATACAAACTGTCGCCCTCTTTTACGTGATAAATGATGGGCGACTGTGGGCTGCTTTTATGGGGCTTCACATCGACATATACCTGACTGCTAACTTCATTGGTCGATTGCGCTTCCAATTCCGCCAAATCTTCCTGATTCAAAACCGGTTCGCCATCTTCATCCACATCTACATCCGCATCCGCATCTACATCCACAACTGCTTCTACATCTGCAGCTGCAACTACAACTGCTTCTGCAACTGCAACAGTTTCTTCATCCGTTGGCGTTGGCATTGGTGTTGGCGTTGGCGTTGCAGCAGCATCTGTGGACGGTTTGTAATCCACTTTTGCCAAATAAGAAGGTGGTGCAGCCGGCAATTCATTGGTGTAAATGACTAATGATTTACCCTGATTTATCGCTGTGGTCTTGGCAGACAAACGGTTCCATCGCCTGATACTTGCAACATCTACGCCATATTTTTTGCCAATACTTGCCAGTGTTTCGCCCCGTTTCACTTTGTGATACTTCTTTTTCTGCGCATTCATCGTGGAATTGCTGAAATTTCCGGCAAACATGCGGTTGGTAAAAATGGAATCCCGATTGAAATCCACTACGGCATCCTCGTTGGCAATATAGGCATAGACAGCCTGAGAAGGCAATTTTAACACACGAGGCTGTGTGTGCCCCGGAATAACTCCCAATTTGTACTGCGGATTCAATATCTCAATCACCTCCTTATTGACGTTCAAAACGGCAGCAATCTGGTCAAAATGCACCTGTTTTGTCACCATAACCGTGTCCACATCCAGCGGAATGGACGGTGCAATGGCTTTAATATTGTGCATATCAGCATAATTCATTGCATAAGCGGCGGCGATAAACAGCGGCACATACATGCGCGTTTCTCGAGGCAGATAGGGATAAATGTCCCAGTAGTCGGTTCTGCCACCGGCACGCGCAATGGCTTTGCGCACATTTCCGGCACCACAGTTGTAGGAGGCAATAGACAACGTCCAATCGCCAAACAACAGATACATGTCTTTCAGGTATCTGCAAGCGGCTTCGGTTGCCTTTTGCGGGTCGCGGCGTTCATCCACCAGACTGTTGATTTCCAAGCCATATATTTTGCCGGTTCCCAGCATAAATTGCCACAAGCCGGTTGCCCGCACGCGTGACTGCGCATTCGGGTTGAGGGCGGATTCAATCACTGCCAGATATTTCAATTCGTGCGGCATCTCGTTTCTGTCCAGCGATTCTTCAATCATCGGAAAATAGAACTCTGCCAATCCGAGCATCCGTTCAACCTGGTCGCTTCGTCTGCCCACATAGCCATCAATACATCTTCTAACCACCTCATTATAAGGAAGTTCAATCACATTGTTGAGCTTGGAAAGACGGTCCACATACACGGAATCAGTCCTTTCTTGGGCGAAAACACTCAGCGTTCCCGTCAAGACACATAACATCAAAAATTGCTTTTTCATTATTCTAAAATTAAAAATTTAAACTCAAATGCAAACCAACTGTAGCCGGATTGTAAACCGTCTTTTCAAAAAAAGTCGGCTGTATATTTATACTCAAATCATCACTCACATCAAATGCAAACAACTTGGCATCCACATACGAATCTATCATGAAAACCCCATAAACGGCAACCGTAACTATCCAACTTAATTCCCATTGGCGGCGATAAAAATTCCGCTTCGACCGCAAAGAGTTTGTGAAACTTGTGCGCCGTTGGTCTGTCCACTCCGCAGGGTCATCGGGATAACTATAGTATTTGTATGCCCGCCATGCCGCATCATCCGCCAGATTGCCTTGCGTAAAACTTGTGTAGGCATCTTGATAATTGTTTTTCTGCGTGCTATTCCAATTGATGGCGTACATACACCCCAAAATTCCGCCATATACAATCGGTAATTTCCAGTATTTTCCATTATATATTTGCCCCGCACTGGGCAAAACAGCCGACAATATAACCGCTGTCGTAGGGTTAGGCTTAAAAGATGACTTTTTCGATTTCGCGAATGGCTTAACACCGGCATCAAAAGTCCTAATATCACTATCACCAAGAGTCAGGCTATCATGCTTTACAAAGACCGTATCTTGTTGTAACAAAGGCGTTTCCTGTGAATAAATATCCGCAGAAACCACCCAAAAAACTCCTATCAATGCACCAACATATCGTTTCAAATCGCTCTTGTTTATTACAACGGCGCAAAGGTACTGCTTTATTTTCAATAAATTAGAAATGAAAGCGTTAAAAAACATTAAATCTTGATAGTAACTCATTCTAACATAGTAATTTGATTGGTCAAATCAATAAATTCCTCGACCGACAGTTGTTCGGGACGTTTGTCGAAAATAGGCTGTTCAGATAGTTCATTGCCCTTTCCAACCAGCGATTGCAGCGAATTTCGCATCGTTTTTCGCCGCTGATTGAAGGCTGTTTTGACCACTGTTTTGAAAAGCACTTCATCGCACGGAAGTGCCGTCCGAGCATTGCGAGTCATCCGAATCACCCCCGAACGCACCTTGGGAGGCGGGTCAAACACCTCAGGCTCAACGGTAAACAGATATTCAATGTCGTACCACACATTCAACAGCACGGTGATGATGCCGTATGCTTTCCTGCCCGGTTTGGCAGCCAACCGCTCCGCCACTTCTTTCTGCAACATCCCCGCACAGCAAGGGATTTTGTCCCTGTGTTCCAACACTTTAAAGAATATTTGGCTGGAGATATTGTAAGGAAAATTGCCAATCACACAGAATTGCCCCGCAAAAAGTTTGTCCAAATCCATAGCCAAGAAATCGTCTTCGATGATGCGCTCCTTCAAAAGCGGATAATGCGCCCGCAAATACGCAACCGACTCCGTATCGAGTTCAACAACAGTGGTTTGCTCAATCGGCAAAAACTGCGTCAGCACACCCGTACCCGGACCAACTTCCAAAATCGGCAGTTCCGAATAACCAACAAGCGTGCCCGCAATGCGCTCTGCAACAGTCAAATCCTTTAAGAAATGCTGTCCCAACCCTTTTTTGGGTTTTATTTCGCGATGATACATATAATATGTGTGAGTTTTAAAATCGGGACAAAATTAGGCTATTTTAAACAAAAAAGACTACCTTTGCGAGAAATTTTTGAAAATAAAAGTCATGAAAGAGGTATTTCTTGGAATTGACCACCCGGCATTGGCAGCAAAAGACGTGGTCGCATTAACAAAATGGTACTGCGATGTGTTAGGCTACGAGCTTATAGCACAGACAGATAAGCCCATCTTCATCATCAAAGCCCCCGACGGCACCAACATCGAAATGATGCCGGAAGACGGCACCCCGCCCCCGACGCGAACCGTAAGCACCAAAGGCTGGTCGCACTTAGCCCTGCGTGTAAGCGACTTCGACAAAGCAGTAGCAGCCTTAGACAAGCACCAAGTGCACTGGGAAACAGCTGAGTTTGAAGCAGTAGGAGGCGGGCGCATCCGCAATTTTTTGGACATTGAGGGAAATTTGTTGCAGATTGTGGAGAGATGAAAATCGCACTATTCGCCTCCGGTAGCGGCTCTAATGCCGAAAATATCATCGCCTGTTTTCGCGCGCGGCATGATGTGCAACTCATTGAATTTCCGCTTATTGTGAGCAATAAGGCGGATGCTTTTGTGCATGAGCGCGCTCGCAAATTGGGTGTGCCGTCGTTCACTTTTGGCAAGGCGGACTTTGACAATGGTGCCGTGCTGCGGTTGTTGCAGCAATACGGCATTGACGGCATTGTGTTGGCAGGTTTTTTGCTGAAAGTGCCTGACACCCTGCTGCAGGCATTTCCTGACCGCATTATCAACATTCATCCTGCCCTTTTGCCGAAGTTTGGAGGTAAAGGGATGTATGGCTCACACGTCCATGAGGCGGTGGTTGCCAATCACGAGACCGAGAGCGGCATCACAATTCACTCTGTCAATGAGCATTACGACGAGGGGGCAATCATTTTTCAGGCACGCTGTCCCGTTTTGCCGACCGATACGGCGGATGATGTTGCCGCAAAAGTGCACGCATTGGAATATGCGCATTTTCCTGAGGTGATAGCCCAATTTTTTGAAAAAAAATGACTAATTTTGCCGCTCAAAATTAAAAAACACGTACGAATGAATAAAATTTTAAAAAAAGACGCACTCTCCGAAAATATTGTGCAGTTGGAAGTGGAGGCACCGCTGATTGCGAAAGCGCGGAAAGCGGGGCATTTCGTCATCCTGCGCGTGGGTGCGCAGGGTGAACGCATTCCCCTCACCATTGCCAAGGCGGATGCGCAACGAGGCACTATCACGCTGATTATCCAGCAAGTAGGCGTATCCACGCGCCACATTTGTGCACTGAATGTGGGCGACGAACTCACCGATTTGGTGGGTCCGCTGGGCAAAGCCACGCATATTGAAAAGTTCGGCACAGTTGTTTGTGCCTGTGGCGGCGTGGGCACGGCTCCGATGCTGCCGATTGCAGAAGCGATGCACAAAGCGGGCAATAAGGTTGTTACGGTTTTGGCGGCGCGCAACAAAGATTTGATAATTTTGGAACGCGAGATGCGACAATTTTCGGATGAGGTGATTGTGATGACCGATGATGGTTCTTACGGACAGAAAGGCTTGGTAACCAATGGTGTAGAGGCAGTTATCCAACGCGAAAAAGTGGATTTGTGCGTAACGATTGGTCCGCCGGTGATGATGAAATTTGTGTCGCTGCTGACACAAAAATACAATGTGCCAACGGTTGCCTCGCTGAACACGATTATGGTGGACGGAACGGGCATGTGCGGTGCGTGTCGCATATCGGTGGGCGGGCAAACAAAATTTGTCTGCGTGGATGGTCCCGAATTTGATGCCCACCAAGTGGATTTTGACGAGATGATTTCACGCTCAAAAGCGTACAATTAATTCAAAATTACGATTTGTCATTGCGGGCTTGACCCGCAATCCCCTGAAAAGGAATCGAATGTTGGGCAACAGAGTAGTGTAGAATATGGGATTGCGGGTCAAGCCCGCAATGACAGACTTTTAAAATATCAATTAAAAATGGCAAATACAGAAAATATTACATCACTGAGAAGTGAGGCTTGGCGCGAAGAATTGCGCAAGAGCATGAAAGCGAAAGAGCGCACCGATATTCCGCGCGTGAAAATGCCTGAGTTGGCACCGGATGTGCGCAGTCGCAATTTTGAGGAAGTCAACTGTGGCTTGACTGTTGAACAGGCGTTACAGGAGTCCAAACGCTGCCTCGACTGCCCCGATGCCCCCTGCATGGCGGGCTGCCCGGTCGAAATCGACATCCCAACGTTCATCAAAAACATCGAGCGAGGCAACCTCCCCGAAGCCGCAAAAACCCTGAAAGCCACATCGGCATTGCCGGCAGTGTGCGGTCGCGTGTGCCCGCAAGAGAAGCAGTGCGAAAGCCAATGCACTTTTCTGAAATTGAAGAAAGAGGCGGTGGCGATTGGGTATTTGGAGCGGTTTGCTGCTGATGCCGACCGTCATTGCGGGCTTGACCCGCAATCCCCTGAAAAGGAGCCGAATGTTGGACTGCAAAGCGATGTAGAACAGGGGATTGCGGGTCAAGCCCGCAATGACAATCAAGTGGAGATTGCTGTGGTCGGCTCCGGTCCTGCAGGGCTATCATTTGCCGGCGATATGGCTAAGTTGGGGTATGCTGTGACTGTTTTTGAGGCTTTGCACGAGATTGGCGGGGTGCTCAAATATGGCATTCCCGAATTTCGTTTGCCTAATGCGGTGGTGGATGTGGAGATTGAGAATTTGAGGCAACTTGGGGTGGTTTTTCAGACAAATTGCATTATTGGCAAAACGCTTTCGCAGAGCGATTTAGATGAGATGGGTTTTAAAGGTATTTTTGTTGGCAGTGGTGCCGGATTGCCTAATTTTATGCACATTCCGGGCGAGAATTTGAACGGGGTGTTGTCGTCCAACGAATATCTCACGCGTGTCAATCTGATGGAAGCTCGTAAGGCTGAGGCAGATACGCCTGTGTGGTTGGGCAAGCGCGTGGCGGTGATTGGCGGCGGCAACACGGCGATGGACTCGGTGCGCGTGGCGCGGCGACTGGGTGCTGAGCAGGCGATGATTGTCTATCGGCGTTCGGAAGAAGAAATGCCTGCCCGTATCGAAGAAGTCAAACATGCCAAAGAGGAGGGTGTCATCTTCCTAAATCTCTATAATCCAGTTGAATACATCGGCGACGACACAGGCAAAGTGAAAGCGATGGTGCTTCAAAAAATGGAACTCGGCGAACCGGATGCTTCGGGGCGGCGCAGCCCCGTGCCCATTGAAGGTGCCACAGAAACCATTGAGGTGGATGAAGTGATTGTGTCGGTGGGTGTGTCGCCTAACCCGCTCATTCCAAGTGAGTTTCAAGGTCTGGAAGTGAGTAGAAAAGGAACCATCATCGTCAATCAGGATACTTTGCAGACCGATTTGAAGACAGTGTATGCCGGTGGCGATATTGTCAGAGGTGGTGCAACGGTGATTTTGGCAATGGGCGATGGCAGGAAAGCAGCAGCAGCGATGCATAAACAACTACAAACCAGTTACCAGTTACCAGTTACCAATAACTGCAAACTGATAACTGGTAACTGGTAACTGGTAACTGGTAACTGATAACTGGTAACTGCTAACTGATAATTGATAATTATTTAAAAATGTTTGACATACTATATCACAACGACTTAGACATCAAATCGGTTGAGAAAACGTTTGCTAAAACGCTTAAACAGTTGCAGACGGGCGATTTCAAGAGTGCCGATGTGAAAAAGATGCAAAATTCCGGATTTTATCGGGCGCGTTTGGATATTCGCGACCGCCTTTTGTTTAATTTTGTCACCTACGAGCAGCAGAAATATGTCCTTTTGCTGGAAGTTATCAAAGACCACAACTATGCTCACAGCCGATTTTTGCGCGGGGCGAGTATTGACGAAGACCATTTTGTTGCGATAGAATCGCCTGAAACTGAGGCGGATAAGACGGCTGTCGCACTCACCTATCTCAACAAGAGCAATAAGGCAATTCATACGCTGAACAAATTTATTTCGTTCGACCGCTTTCAGGAGGACGTCTATGGGCTACAGTTGCCGTTGATTATCGTTGGCTCTGCCGGTAGCGGGAAAACTGCGCTGGTGTTGGAAAAACTGAAAAGTTTGCATGGCAATGTCGCCTATATTTCGCTGTCTAAATATTTGGTCGATAATGCGTCAAGTATCTATTACTCACTTGGTTATGACAATGAAAATCAGGAGACAGAGTTTTTGTCGCTGAAAGATTATTTGGCTCTTTGGCAAAAGCCCGAAGGTCGCGAGGTGGAATTTAAGGACTTTGAGCGGTGGTTTGCGCGCCATGCGCAGGCGGTTAAAATCAATGAGCCGTATCGCGTTTATGAGGAGTTTAAGGGTGTCATCACCGGCTCTCCGGTGCATACGGAGTGGCTCTCGCGCGAGGAATATATGGATTTGGGCGTTAAGCAGTCCATTTTTTCGCTACAGGAGCGGGAGCGGCTTTATCCTCTTTTTCTCAAATATGTGGAGTGGTTGAAAGAGGAACGTTTGTATGACAGTAATATGCTGTGTTACAATTATTTGCAGAAAGTGCAACCCTATTACGACTATATCATGGTGGATGAGGTGCAGGACATCACCAACATTCAGTTGAAGTGCATTCTGGCTTCGTTGAAAGACAAATCGCATTTTATCCTCACCGGCGACAGCAACCAGATTGTACACCCTAACTTCTTCTCTTGGAGCAAGATAAAGACCTATTTTTATGAAACGGGCGACACAAAGGACAACCAGATTAAGATACTCCAAACGAACTATCGCAACAGCCTGAATGTGGTGGAGTTAAGCAACAATCTGTTGAAAATCAAAAACACCCGCTTCGGCTCCATCGACCGCGAAAGCAATTACCTTGTGGACACCGTGAGCACCGACCACGGGGAAGTGCTGCTCTATGCCAACGATGAGAAAAAGAAAAACGAACTGAACCGGCGCACGCAAAACAGCACTAAATTTGCGGTCATCGTCCCAACCAATCAGCAAAAGGCGCAGGCAAGCCGATTCTTTAAAACGCCGCTGATATTCAGTGTGCAGGAAGCTAAAGGGCTTGAATATGAGAATGTTATCCTCACCGATTTTGTGTCCACCCATGAGGCGGAGTTTCGGGAAATAATTGCCGGTGTTACCGCCGAAGACCTCAAACAGGATGCCCTGCGCTACAATCGCGCCGCCGACAAGCACGACAAGGATGCCGAAATCTACAAATTCTACATCAACTCGTTTTATGTGGCAATCACGCGCGCCGTCAAAAATATCTACATCTTTGAGCAACGTGCCGACCATCCGGCTCTGCGACTGCTGCAAATGCAGGAAACGAAGGCGGAAATTCAGTTAAAAGAAGTGAAATCGTCCACAGAAGAGTGGTTAGACGAAGCCAACCGCCTCGAAGAGCAGGGCAAATATGAGCAAGCAGAGCAAATCCGCGCCAAATATCTGGGCTACGAATACATCAGCCAGGAGCAATTGGAAACAATCAAAGCCCTCGCTCTCGACCCCGCCAAAAAGGAAGCGGAGGTGAAAAAAGAACGCAAACAGTTGTTCCAATATGCTGTCAATCACCGCCAATACGATTGGATAGATGCCTTAGCCAAACTGCAATTTCAGCGTGCCGTCCTGTTTATGAAAGAAATCCGCAACGACCGCAAAGAATACGACAAGCACATCCGCTTGGGGAATAAGGCGAAAGTGGTGTCGCTCACCCAAAAATACGGCACCGACTTTGCCCTTGAAGACAACTCAACGGGACTTATGCTCGCCGCAACATACGGACAAATTGAGTTGCTCAACGAATTTTTATCCAAAGGTGCTTCGCGAACATTGCTCGACAGTCGCAACCGCTTTGCATTAGATTGCCTGTTTGATACCTATCTAAAAACGAAAATTCAGAAACAAAAACAAATACAAAACTCAAAACAAAGGCAAACATACGCACAAAAGCAAACCGCTTCGGCAGAAGACAAACTGTTGATAGGTTTTTGGGACAAGCTGAAACCGCAAACCCTTGAATATGAAGCCGGTGGCAGGTTGTTCAAAATCAGTGCACACACTATGTTGTTCTTCCTTATCCTGCTATTACGCAATAAGCAGGACAGTCAAACATACAAAGCAGTCCACGAAACGCGTCCGGAACTTGGCGAAGTTGGCATTTTCGACATGAACGACCTTGAGCAATTGGCTGCCCTGATACCGGACGAAATACTGCCGCCCTACCGCAAAAAGCGCACCTACATCAACAGTGTCATGGCACTACACGAAGTCACGAAAGACTCGCCCTACTGCAAATTGGCATTTATCAGGTGCGACAGAGGGCGGTATATTTTGGATCCGGAGTTGATTTATAATGGTGTCTGAACTGTGTGTTGCACCGTTTTTTGATTTTACAGCGTTTTTTTGCGCAGTTCAAAATCCCTTCCGAGATATTTTTCGCGCACGATGGGGTTGGCTGCCAATTCTTCGGCATTGCCCTGAAAAAGGACTTTGCCCTCAAAAAGCAGGTAGGCGCGGTCGGTGATGCTGAGCGTTTCGTGAACGTTGTGGTCGGTGATGAGGATGCCGATGTTTTTGTGTTTGAGCTTGCCCACAATCTGCTGAATATCCTGCACGGCAATCGGGTCAACGCCTGCAAACGGCTCGTCGAGCATGATAAATTTCGGACTGATGGCAAGGCAACGGGCTATTTCCACGCGCCGCCGTTCGCCGCCCGACAGTTGGTCGCCCAAATTCTTGCGCACTTTGCCCAACCCAAATTCGGCAATCAGCGATTCCAATTTCTCTTTTTGCTCGTCTTTCGACAACTTGGTCATTTCCAGCACCGCAAGGATATTGTTTTCTACCGACATTTTTCGGAACACGGACGCCTCCTGCGGCAAATAGCCAATGCCGTTTTGGGCACGCTTATAGACAGGATATTTTGTTACTTCGAGGTCGTCAAGGAAGATTTTGCCCTCGTCAGGAGTCACCAACCCCACGGTCATATAAAAAGTCGTGGTTTTACCGGCTCCATTCGGACCCAGTAAACCCACGATTTCGCCCTGTTTCACGTTGATTGACACATGGTTAACCACTGTGCGGCTACCATATTTCTTAACCAAATTTTCGGTGCGTAAGATATTTTCCATCTGCTGTTAATGTGCTTTCTCAAATTCCTGCATCGCCGCCACCAATGCCTCAACCGCAGAAATTGGCAACGCATTGTAGCACGAAGCGCGGAAGCCGCCGACCGAACGGTGTCCTTTGATGCCAACCATGCCTTTGGCGGTGGCGAATTTGTAAAATTCGTCTTCCAAGTCCTTGTATTGGTCGTTCAGCACGAAGCAGATGTTCATCAGCGAGCGGTCTTCTACGGCTGTGGTGCCTTTGAACAGCTTGTTGCGGTCGATTTCGTTATATAATAAGGTTGCTTTTGCCTTGTTGCGTTTGTACATTTCGGGTACGCCGCCGATGCTTTTTAGCCATTTCAAGGTTTGCAAAGCGGTGTAAATCGGCAATACAGGCGGTGTGTTGAACATCGAATTTTCTTTGATGTGTGTGCGATAGTCCAACATTGTAGGGATCGGACGTGTGACTTTGCCCAGCAATTCGTCTTTCACAATCACAAATGTAACCCCCGCAGGTGCCAAATTTTTCTGTGCCCCACCGTAAATCAACCCGTATTTTTTCACATCAATCGGGCGCGAAAAAATATCGGACGACATATCAGCGATCATTGGCACTGGGCTGTCATAATCAGCGTGAATTTCGGTGCCAAAAATCGTGTTGTTAGTCGTGATGTGGAAATAATCCGCATCGTGTGGGATGGTGTACCCTTTGGGGATAAACGTGTAGTTTGCATCTTTTGAGGATGCCACTTCGATAACTTCGCCAAACAGTTTGGCTTCTTTTTGCGCTTTGTTTGCCCACGTACCGGTGTTGAGGTAAGCGGCTTTTTTCTCCAACAGGTTGAAAGGCACCATGCAAAACTGCAAACTCGCGCCGCCACCCAAGAAAATCACCGAATACCCATCGGGAATGTGCAACAACTCTTTGAACAACGCAACGGCATCCGCCACCACCTTGTCATACTCTTTGCTACGGTGGCTGATTTCCATCAGCCCGATGCCCGTACCCTCAAAATCCTTAATCGCCTCA